>JAUVTO010000031.1 GCA_030601485.1 Desulfobacterales bacterium
ATTCTTCTCCACTATTCAAACAGCGGAGACACGGCAGGAGATCGCTCGAGGGTTGTCGGTTATGCGGCCATTGCTTTTTATGGAGGTTCATCCATGCAAAACAGTATTGATTCCTCTCAGTCTTTGAGTAAGCATCAGGGACAAACACTGGTGAGGCTGGCCCGGCAGACCATCGCGGAAAGGCTGGGTAAAAAATCGATCACCGTTGATCCCGATGCCATGGCCGACATCGCTTTTCAGGATCATAGGGGCACCTTTGTAACCCTTACCATTAACAAACAGTTGCGCGGTTGTATCGGCAACCTGGATTCCACTGAATCGATCCTGGCCGGAATAAAGCGCAACGCCATCAATGCCGCTTTCCACGATCCCCGTTTCTCCGCTTTGAAAGCCCATGAACTCGATCAGGTGGATATCGAAGTCAGTATCCTTACCGAACCCCATCGTCTGGAATATGGGAACAGCAAGGATTTGCTTTCCAAACTGCGAGTCCATGTGGACGGCGTTATTCTTAGCAAGGGGTCGGCAAACGCCACTTTTTTACCCCAGGTCTGGGAGCAACTGCCCAAACCTGAGCAGTTTCTTTCCCATCTTTGCATGAAAGCCGGCCTGCCTGCCGATGACTGGGAAAAAAGCCGTCTTGAAATTTTGACCTATCAGGTTCAATATTTTGAAGAGGAAAAATGAACGGGCCATAACACGGGTGGTCATTGCCACGGGCATTTCCTCTGTGGTGACCCAGTTATTGATCATTCGTGAATTTTTAGCACAATTCCAGGGCAATGAGTTCGTTATTGCCCTGATTCTTTTCAACTGGTTGATCCTTGGCGGGATCGGTACTCTCCTGGCCCGATGGGTCACAAGGCGCTTGTGGAAGGCCACCGTCAACCGTCTGGGCTGGCTCTCATTTGTTCTGGCAGGCCTGCCTGCCGCTCAAATTCTGATCATTCGCCAGTTTCGTGATGTCTTTTTTATTCACGGAAGCTCGGTGGGATTTTATCCCACCCTGGCCTTTACCTTTTTTACCATTGCGCCCTATTGCCTTGTGCTCGGTTTTGTCCTTCCGTACAGCCTTTTTGTCATAAGAACCGAAAATCCGGATTATCCAGGCACCCGTATATATATCATTGACAATCTTGGAGATGTGTCCGGCGGCGCCCTGTTTTCCTTTGCCCTTGTTTTTCTGGTTACCCCTTTACAGGCCGTTTTTTTAGCAAATTTGCCGCTGGTGCTGTCAACCTGTCTCCTGTTTCGTGTCTCTTCCCGGCATCATCCCGCGGTTTATTTGGGGACGGGTATGACGGTTGCCATTCTGGCTGTCGGTATTGTTCTGGAACCCGCATCTCTCAACCCTTGGGAAGGCAAACTGGTTTTTTACGGGGAATCTCGTTACGGCCGGATTCAAGTCCAGCAAGACCGGGATCAGTTTACGCTGTTTGTGAGCGGCAACCCGCTTTATAGTAATCAGAATCTGAGCATAGCTGAAGAGACCATCCATTATCCGTTGGCTCAATTACATCAGGCAAATAATATTCTTCTGATTTCTGCCGAGGGCGGTATGATGGTCGAACTGGAAAAGCATAAGCCGGCCTCGGTAGATTATGTGGAACTTGATCCACAGGTTGCAGAGGTTCAATTCCGGTTCGGGCTGATAAAAAAGATTCCCGGCCTTAAGGTTATTCATCAGGACGGTCGGGCCTATCTGGCAGGTTCAGATAAAATTTACGACGCTATAATTGTCAATCTGAGTGAACCCGATACGTTTCAACTCAACCGATTTTTTACAGACAGATTTTTTGCCCTGGCCAGACGTCACCTGTCCGGGCATGGGGTGTTGAGTTTTACAATGAAGGGGTACGATAATTACCTGGATGAACCCCAGCGCCGGAAGCTTTCCTCACTGTATAATACCGTAACCGACTATTTTGACAATGTGCTTTTACTGCCGGGTCAAAAGATCTTTTTTCTGTGCAGTTCTCAACCCCTTAGGACCGATATTCCCGCACTTCTGGCTAAAAAAGGTATTCATACCCGCTACATCAGAGGATATTATTACGGCAACCTGACCCATGAAAGAATCGAGCGCTTAACTGCCCTGATAGATCCAACGGCTCCTAAAAACAGAGATTATTCTCCCCAGTTGATACGTTTGATGTTTATGCAGTGGTTTGCAAAGTTTTCCGCTTCACCAACCATTTTTATAGCGGTCTTGGGGATACTCTGTCTGATCTATCTGATGCGTATCCGTGCCGAAGAGTTTGTTCTTTTTTCCACGGGTTTCACGGTAATGGGAAGCGAAATCCTGGTAATATTTGCATTTCAAATCTTCTTCGGTTATATTTATCTGCAAATCGGTATGATTGTCACCGTTTTCCTTGCCGGCCTTTTGCCCGGGGCCTGGTTCGGCGACAGACTCCGTTACAGAAGCAAGCAGACCCTGGCAGTTGCCGATGGTCTGCTGATTGTCCTGATGGGTCTGCTGATTATCGTTCTAAAACAGGGCGGGGATTATCTGCCGGTGGCTTTTTTTCTTGTCTTCGGTTTTGCGATTTCGCTGATTTGCGGTTTCCAGTTTCCGGTAGCTCTTTATTTACGGGGCGGAGACGCCCCGGCAGTGACCCGAACCTTTTCTGCCGATCTTATCGGAGCCGCCTGTGGAACCCTAATCACAAACGTAGTATTGATCCCCTATTGCGGGATCATCTGGGCTGCGGCCGGTTTGATCGGGCTTAAGCTTTGCAGTTTAATTGTTATGGTTGTGCTTCATGAAAAAAATTAGCCGACGTCATTTTCTTTATTGTGGTGCGGGATTGCTTTGCAGCGCGGTTCAGGCCAATACGTTCTGGCCCTTTTGCGTAGAAGCGGGTGCGGCGGCAGGGCCGGCAGATATCCGAGGCCGTGTTTTTAAAGGAGATGCACCTCAAAAACTGTGGAAATGGTCTCACGAGGGTTTTTTTTATACAAAGCTGGACAACAAACGGGTAAGGTGTGGTATCTGCCCCAACAGGTGTCTGTTATCACCCGGCGACCGCAGTGTCTGCCGTTCCAGGGTCAATATGGACGGCACCCTTTACAGCCTGACATACGGCAATCCTTGCAGTATGAATGTGGATCCCATTGAAAAAAAACCGCTGTATCATTTCAAACCCAGGTCAAAAGCGTTTTCCATCGCCACCACCGGCTGCAACTTTCGCTGTTTGAACTGCCAGAACTGGGAAATTTCCCAGACCAAACCTCACCAAGTCCGCCACTACGAGCTTTTTCCTGCCGATGTCGTAAAAACCGCACAGAACACCGGCTGCGAGTCCATTGCCTACACATATTCCGAAGCCACTACTTTTTTTGAGTATATGATAGATACCGCCCGGCTGGCCAGAGATAACGGAATATCTAATTTATGGATTTCAAATGGTTACATTAATCTAAAACCTCTCCTGAAACTGTGCGGTGTACTGGACGCTGCCAATATAAATCTCAAATCGTTCAGCGATGCCATCTACCGGAAATTGAACGGCGGCCGTTTGCAACCGGTTTTGAATACATTCAAAACACTGCACGAACAGGGAGTCCACTTTGAGATGACGACTCTAATTGTTCCGGGGTATGTGGATGATGCCGAAATGGTAAAACAGATGTGCGGGTGGATTCTTACAAACCTTGGGCCTGATTATCCTTTGCACTTTCTACGTTTTTTCCCCAGATACAAACTCGACCGTTTGCCCTCCACTCCGGTCTCAACACTTGTCCGGTTTCGCAAGCTTGCCATGGCGGAAGGAATCCACTATGTCTATGTAGGCAACGCTTCCTACCCGGAAGGAAATAACACCTATTGCCACAATTGTAAAAAACTGCTAATCGAGCGGATCGGCTATTTCATACCGACTTACAACCTGGACGGAAATCAATGCAAATATTGCCGGACCGTTATACCCGGACGATGGACATAACAAGTTAGAAGTGCCTAAAGTGAGCTAAAGTGCCTAAAGTTGAGGAAAGCGCTTTCAGCGCAAATCAGTTTTTATTTAAATTGATAGTGCCAACGGCACATACATTAACTTTAGCTCACTTTAGCTCACTTCAAACTTTAGGCACTTCCAGGTTACTGGTCAGGCAGAGCCGGAAAACTCTGACCTGGCCCAGAGAACCAGTTTTTTTATAATTAAACAAATCACCATTTGTTGGAGACTCAATAATGTATGGCTTTTACGGCAGATTTTTAAAAGTCGATCTAACCGATAGAACATATGATATCGTAACCTTACCTGATACCGTGCTTTTGAAATATCTTGGCGGCAAAGGACTGGCTTCATATCTCCTTTATTCAATGAATCCCGAAGGCGTTGACCCGCTCTCACCGGACAACTGTCTGATTTTCACAACCGGTCCCATCACCAACAGCATGATATGGGGCTCAAGCCGCTACGGAGTCTTTACAAAGTCACCTCAAACCGGTTTTTATTCTGAATCTTACGCCGGTGGAAAAGTCCCTGAAGCGATCGATTCCGCAGGATTTGACGCCATCGTCGTCACGGGCAAAAGCAAGCGCCCGGCAGTCATTGCCATAGAGCCTGAGGGGGTAGAATTCCATGATGCTGACGATATTTGGGGAATGAATACTTATGAAACCGAAGATACCGTAAACAGAAAATTCGGCAACGGATCAACAAAATCCGGAGCCGTGGTCATCGGTCCGGCAGGAGAAAACCTTGTTCGATTTGCCCTTATCGAAAACGACTACTGGCGCTCTGCAGGAAGGACCGGCGTGGGAACTGTCATGGGCTCAAAAAATCTCAAGGCTATAGTATTTAAAGGTGATAAAAGGCGTCCGCTTTTTGATGAGGAACGTGTGAGGCTTTTTTCCAAGGAGCTGTCTGCAGAATCAAAAAACAATCCTGTTGTTCAGGCATACAAAAAGATGGGTACGCCGATGATGGTCGAGTCCGTCAATAAGATGAAGGCATTCCCGACCCGGTACTGGTCTGAAGGCTTTTTTGATAAATGGAAAAATATCAGTGCTGAGGCCTTGCATAATCAGTGCAACGTTCAGCCCCGTGCTTGCGCTAAATGTTTTATAGCATGCGGCAGAATGACTACTGTGTTAAACGGCCGCCATGCCGGTCTAAAAATCGAAGGCCCTGAATACGAAACAATTTTTGCCTTTGGCGGTCTGTGCATGGTCGATAGTATTGAAGAAATAGCCTATTTAAATGATATCTGCGACAGTCTGGGTATGGATACCATATCCGCAGGAAATCTCTGTGGATTTACAATTGAGGCTGCCAAAAGGAAAAAGTTTGATTTTAAGATAGACTATGGAGATGTGGATGCCATAGCCGGTTTGCTTAAAAAAATCGCAACCAGACAGGGAATCGGTGACATTCTGGCCCGGGGGATCAGACATGCGGCCCGGACCTGGGACATGGAAGATATGGCGGTGCATGTTAAAGGACTTGAACTGCCCGGTTATGATCCCAGAGTTCTCAAGGGATCCGGGCTTGCCTTTGCCACCGCCGACCGTGGCGCATGCCATTTAAGAGCCACTTTCCACAATCCGGAGTTAAAAGGCATAATCGACCCGGAGATTATCAAAGGGAAAGCCGAACTTTTTGTCGATTTCGAAGATCGCCTGACTCTCATGGACACTCTTATTCTATGCCGATTTTACAGAGACATGTATCCATGGGACCGGCTGGGAGAGATCATTGAGATGACCACCGGCTTAAAACAGGACAAAGCCGCGCTGCGCAAAAGAGCCTCTGAAATATCGACCTTGATTCGTTGTTTTAATATACGGGAAGGCCTGAAGCCTGAAGATGACAATCTCCCGAAACGCTTTTACAAAGAGATTCTTAAAACAGGACACGGGATTAAAAAACAAGAACTCGGAACCATGCTGCGGGATTATTATAATCTCAGAGGCTGGCAAAAAAACGGATTTCCTGAAGCAACACCGAACATTTCGTAAACAAGTATGCTGATTCAACTTAGTATTGCAAACCTTTTTTAATAGTACTATACAAAATCGGGGTCCGAAACTTGAGTTCAGAAACTTGGGTGTTAAGTTTTGACGAACTCGTAAAAAGTCCCAAAACCGTCATGCCGGACTTGATCCGGCATCCAGAAATAATTGAATTTACTGGATTCCGGCTTTCGCCGGAATGACGACAAAAGCGAATTCCTGATTTTTTACGAGACCGTCAAGTTTTAACTGTCTGTTAAAAATTTAAAATATAGTTGCCTAAATCATAAAACTTAAAACGTGATGAATTTGACCTTTTACGAGATCATCAAAGATGGAGAATAATTAATGGCCATTGAAACCAAAGAACAGGTTTTTGAAAAAATTCTTTCCCAGAAAAAACCCTTGTGTCCCCACTGCGGCAAGGAAATGAGTATATGGGAAGTCCCCCCGTTTAGCTTCAGTGACGGTCTGGGCTGGGGCACCCCTTATCTTTTTGTCTGTTTTAATAATGAATGCCCGTTGTATGTTCAGGGCTGGGAGAATTTGGAGGAACATTATGGTCATAAGGCTTCTTATCGCTGTATGAACTATCCGGGGACCAAACAGTTTGAGTGCATCCCTGTATTCAGTCAAATAGGGGGCACCGGGCAAATCATTGACGATCAGGTTCTGGCGGAACAGGAAATTTTGAAAGAAAAAACAAAGAAAGGGTTTTTGATTCTTGCGGGCGCCTATGCATCCAAAGACTCGGTTACTGTGGTCAGATTACTTCTTGATGCCACCGAACCGCAACGGGTGAGGTTAAAGGCAGCGGAAATGATCGGGGACATAGGGGAACTGGAAGCCATCGAGCCGATCAGAAGTGCCAGATTCGGCAATGAGATTGTTCAGAAAAAGGTCGATGAATCTGTAAAGAAGATTCATGAACGATATTTCACCCGGGAATGTCCTTTTTGTGCGGAAATAATAAAGAAAAGAGCAAAAGTCTGCAAGCATTGCGGGAAGGATGTGGCCGGCAAATAAGGACTCATCCGTAAAAAGTCTTTTGCGAGGGGATCTGGCCTGTTTCAAAGGACTATACGGTTACGTCCTTTTTTATTTTTTCCCCATTAGCATCGATAATGCTTTGTGTCTCGATTCGATCTGCATCTATCCAGAGACCTTCAAGATCATAAAAGCTGCGAACCGGTTCATAAAAAACATGAATGATCACATGACCGTAATCGAGCAAAACCCAGTGCCCTTCTTTTTTGCCTTCCACACTTAACGGCGTTATACCGTGCTTCTTTAAATCCACCTGAATATGTTCCGCTATTGCCATAACCTGACGATTGGAACGTCCGCTACAGATGATAAAAACGTCTCCAATAGAAGATAATTTTCGAACATCCAGAACAACAAGATCGGTTGCTTTTTTCCCCAAAGCGGCGTTGATATAAAGATTAAGGGGTTGGGCCGGGAAAGGGTCAGGAAGATTTGTCATAAATAAAGTCCTTTGCTTTTTATAAAGGCTTCGACGATTTCAGGTACCAGAGATTTAATTGGGCGTCCTGTTTTGATAAGCTTGCGAATTTTTGTTGATGAAATATCAACAGGAGTGACATCAAAGACAAAGACCGGCTGTTTTTCTTCATGAATGTAAGATGATTGCAAATCGGATATGTTATATCCCTCTGAAATTTTGGATTTAAGATAATTTTCAAAAGTTTTCCGCTCGAAAACCCCAACCTCTTCTCCTGAAGTGATTCGGGACATAACAATAAAAGGGATCAGTAGAAAAAGATCTTTATAGGATTTCCATGTGTCTATCTCTAAAAAGGCGTCCAGCCCCAGGATCAGAAAAAGCCTGGTATCCTCAGGCAGAATCGACTTAAAATGGCGAACCGTGTCAATGGTATATGAAGGCCCGGAACGTTTCAGTTCGATATCAGAAACCGCAAAGTCAGGGTGATTTGAAAATGATAGGCGGATCATCTCCACCCGGTCCCCGGCATCCACCAGGCCGTCCGGCTCTTTGTGGGGTGGTAGTGCCGAAGGGATAATAAAAATTTTATCCAGACCAAATCCCTTTTTAACTTCCTGAATAACCTGGATATGTCCTAAATGAATCGGATTGAACGTACCGCCAAAGAGTCCTATGTGTTTCAAAAATTCTCCGTCTAAGTTCTTATCTGACCATCTCCAAACACAACAAACTTGGTTGTGGTAAGTTCCTCCACTCCCATAGGTCCGAAAGCATGCAGCTTTGAGGTGCTGATGCCGATCTCAGCACCCAGTCCAAGCTCTCCGCCATCGTTAAAACGTGTGGAAGCATTTACCAGAACAACAGAAGAATCCACTTCGCGCACAAAGCGCCTTGCCCTTTTATAGTCACCAGTGACAATGGCTTCCGTATGGCTGGAGCTATACTTTGTGATGTGAGAGACAGCCTGATCCATATCTTTAACAATTTTGACGGCAAGGACAAGATCAAGATATTCCTCAGGCCAATCCGCTTCTTCAGCTTTCCGGGCATCGGGCAATATCCTGCATGTATCAGGACATCCTCTGATTTCAACACCGGCCTTTAAAAAGCGCTCTGACATTTGCGGCAGGAATTCCTGCGATATTGACCGGTGTACCAGCATTGTTTCCATGGAATTGCACACACCGGGGCGCTGAACCTTGGCATTGAAACAGATATTCTGGGCCATTTCAAGATCCGCTCCGTCATCTATATATATATGACATACCCCTTTGTAATGTTTCAATACCGGTATGGTTGAATTCTCCACAACAAAACGAATCAATCCCTCTCCCCCACGCGGGATAATGAGATCGATAAATTCTTCCTGATTTAAAAGAACCTTGACAGCTTCCCGGTCCCTGATGGGCACGACCTGGACGGCTTTTGCAGGAAGGCCGGTATCAGCAAGTGCCTGGCTAATGATACTCGCCAGAGCCTGGTTTGAATGAAGCGCTTCTGATCCGCCTCGAAGAATGACCGAATTCCCTGCTTTCAGACAAAGGCCCGCGGCATCTATTGTGACATTGGGACGCGATTCGTAGATTATGCCGATCACACCAAGGGGTATGCGCATCCGTGAAATTTCCAGGCCGTTGGGTCTCAGCCATGACTTGCTTTTGGAACCCACGGGATCATCAAGCTGTGAGACCTCCCTTAACCCTTTTGACATGGATGTAACGGTTGCGTCTGTTACTGTAAGGCGATCGATCATGGCATCCGACAGACTCATCTCTTTTGCCATGGCAAGATCCTTTTGGTTCTCTTCCTGAATATAAATTGCCTGGATCTCAATTTCATCTGCTATTTTAAGCAGAACCTCATTTTTTTTGTTTGAAGGACATCTGGCAATCTCCATGGAAGCAGCTCGGGCTTCCTTGGCCATCTCCATTATTGTCGATTCAATAGACATCTCACCTTCCCTTTAACAAACTAATTATTTTCAGCCGTAATGGCCAGGTTATCCCTGTGAATAACATCATCATAAATCTTATACCCGAGACGCTTTTTAATCTGGTTGGATTTAAGTCCCATGATCTTGCGAATATCGGTTGAGCTGTAGTTCACAAGACCGGTGCCCAGTGTCTCATTGTCACCTTTTCTGAATTCCACCGGGGCGCCCACACCGAAATCCCCTTCTACATCGACGATACCGCTGGGCAGAAGGCTTTTGCCTCTGTTCATAATTGCAGCGGCGGCGCCGTCATCAACAATAAGAACTCCTTTGGGTTTCAACGTAAAGGCTATCCAGCATTTTCGGCTTTTCAGCTTTTTCTTTTTGGGTACAAAAAAGGTTCCGGGCTCCTTGGCGGAAAAAAGTTTTTTCAGGATATCGGGTTTTCCTCCATTTGCGATAATCATTGGAATTCCGGATGCAGTGACCTTTGCGGCAGCCTTTATTTTGCTGAGCATGCCGCCGGTACCGAGAGCCCCGGGGATGTCTCCGGCAAATCTAATAATGTCCTTTCCGATGGTGGACACAACCGGAATCAATTCCGCATCAGGGTTGGCGCGGGGATCTTTGGTATAAAGACCGTCAATGTCTGTGAGATTGATCAGAATATCCGCATCCGTAAGCAGTGTAATCATTGCCGCAAGATTGTCATTGTCTCCAAACTGAATCTCTTCGGTCATCACGGTGTCGTTTTCATTGACGATCGGAACAACGTGCCATGAGAGCAGCATTAAGATGGCATTACGCGCATTCAGGTATCTTTTTCGGTTGTTAAGATCATCGCCGGTAAGCAAAATCTGGGCGACTTGTTTATGATCCCGTGCGAAAGCCTTTTCGTATTCTATGATAAGCCCGGCCTGCCCAACGGCAGCAACCGCCTGACGCTTTGGAATCTCATCCGGCCTTTTGTCAAGACCAATTTTCTTTACGCCTGAGGCCATAGCCCCGGAAGAGACAAGAATAACCTCCCGTCCCCCGTCAATCAGCCGACATATCTGTCTGCTGACGGATCGGATCGTTTTTAAATTCAACCCCTGGTCTTCGGTCAGAACATTGCTTCCGACTTTCACCACAACACGCCTGGCACTATTAAAAATCAATTTTCTGTTATCATTCATGGGGCTTGTCCAGTAATTGAATGATTTTTGAATTCAGATTTTCGATGCCCTGACCGGTAAGCGCTGAAATTATTATGACTTGTTTTTCCTTTATGGCATTTTGAAACTTTTTTGCCGCTTCCCGGACATCCGGAAGATCGATCTTGTTAAGGACCACAATTTGAGGCTTTTCCGTCAGTTTTTGATTATACATGGCAAGCTCTTTATTAACGGTGTTATAGGCATGCAGGGGATTATCCGTATCGATAGCCGACACATCGATAAGGTGAATAAGAATGCGAGTGCGTTCAATGTGGCGCAAAAATCTGATGCCGAGCCCGGTTCCCTTATGTGCACCTTTAATTAAACCGGGGATATCTGCGACCACAAAAGGCTCCGCCCAGCCGGTCTGAACAACGCCCAGGCTGGGGAAAAGTGTAGTAAAAGGGTAATTGCCTATCTTGGGACGCGCTGAAGAAACCGAAGTAATAAGGGTGGACTTGCCTGCGTTGGGAAGGCCTATGATACCGACATCCGCCAGAAGTTTGAGTTCCAGCTTTAACGTTTTGGTTTCACCCGATTCACCGGGCTGGGCAAGCCGCGGGGCCCGGTGTGTTGAAGTTTTAAATCGTGCATTGCCCTGACCGCCTCTACCGCCTCTTGCCAGCACAAATGTTTCGTCACATTTGACTAAGTCTGTTATAACTTTTCCGGAGTCGGCGTCAGTTACCAGGGTTCCGGGTGGGAGTTCTATGATCAGGTCGTGACCGTTTTTCCCGGTCTTTTTTTTGCCTTGACCATGGGCGCCGTTTTTGGCTTTGAAATGTTTCTGGTATCGAAACTGATACAGGGTCCGTTTTCTTGATGTTGTCTTTAAAACAATATCACCGCCCTTGCCCCCGTCTCCACCGTCCGGTCCTCCGCGTGGAATAAACTTTTCACGTCTGAAACTAACACAGCCTCTGCCGCCATTACCGGACCAAACGGTAATAATCGCTTCATCAATGAATTTCACGCTGCATGAACGCTTACTTTTTTCCGAGAACGACCCAGCCTTTCAAAAGCAACAACACCATCAATTTTGGCAAATAGGGTGTAATCCCTGCCCATGCCTACGTTGTTTCCGGGATGGATTTTTGTTCCCAACTGGCGCACCAGAATATTTCCGGCTTTAACGGTTTGACCGCCATATCGCTTTACGCCCCTGCGTTGCCCCTGACTGTCACGACCGTTCCTGGAACTGCCGCCTGCTTTTTTATGTGCCATTATGTAAACTCCTTGTTCAAACCTCGCAACGTTGTTACGTTCACGATATCTTTTTTTGTATCAGTAAAAATTTAATTATACCTGAAGCCATAACATTTTCAAAAATCTAAAGCTTTGCCTGTTGTTAAGCTTCAATACTGTCTATTTTAATTGCGGTATACTGCTGTCGATGTCCCAGCTTGCGGCGATATCTTTTTCGTCGTTTATACTTGAAAACGATAATCTTTTTAGCCTTGCCCTGCTCCATTATGTGGCCTTTTACCATTACATTGTCAAGAACCGGCCGACCGATACTTACGTTCTCTCCATCTGAAAACATAAGGACCCTGTCAAAAGAAACAGAGTTGCCGATCTCTCCTGGAATTTTTTCTACCCTCAAAACATCGCCCGGATGAATTTTATATTGCTTTCCGCCTGTATTAACGATAGCGTACATATATTTGATCCCTCCTCAAGGTAAATAACCCTGACTTTTATTTAAGAAAATGATAACTATTAATCTATTACAGAAATTTGTCAAGATAAAATTAACAAATTGACAGGGTAAACGCATTTGATTTCAGTGCAGCGTAGCGACGGTGTGTTTCTCTTGGAATCCGACTGACTGTTTGAAGGACTTTAGCACGCGTTAGCCCGAGCCGAGTATAATTATGGCTTAAAAAATCAATGGGATAATTTAGCGACGAATTGTTCTTAATAACTCCGGCGCGGCTCGGGCTTACGGGTGCTTAAGCACAAGTTTCAGTCGGTTGGAAAGAGATACACGCCGTCGTGGAGCGTTCTC
>JAUVTO010000215.1 GCA_030601485.1 Desulfobacterales bacterium
CTACTGGGTATACCCCAACTGGAAACTCGATATAAGTGCCAAGAAAAACCAGCTTGAAAAAGCAGGATACCGCCTGTTCGTTCATCTTGTGGAACCGATTCCAAAAGAGGTGACCCTGAAAAAAAGACCCGGTCTTTGGAATTGGAACCTGGATCTTCTTTAGTGTTCTAATCCGTAAATTTGTTTCCGCATTTTTATGTTAGGATATTTATCACTGATTTTTTGGAGTGGAGGTTCCAAGAAGTGACTAAAGTTTAAAGTGAGCTAAAGTGCCTAAAATTAAGGAATACTGACAATTTGTATAAAAGCTGGAGCGCAGCGACTCCTTTACTTTAGTTCACTTCAAACTTTAGCTCACTTGTAACTATTCCGGTTTATCCGGGTTAGGATATTTATCTTCAATTTTAGGCACTTCAGACCCGCCTGCCACAGCCACTTATGAGTAACGGTTATTTCCATCCTCCGTCTCATTATTTAAGACGACTGAAGGGTTACGAGTAGATAGGCATTGGCGGGCAGGTCACTTTAGGCACTTCAAACTTTTAATCGGAGGATGATTATGAAACCAGTATTAATATGTTACGAATCAATCGATATCAGCTTGCAAACTGGTCCGGACATTTGCGACATTACGTTCGAACTCGACCAATTGGTAAGCAAATCTGATATTGCATTCGGGAGTCTTTTCGCCACGATAGTCGGATCAACAGGATCAATCACAACCATTGAATTCGAACCCGGTGTGGTGGAGGATTTGAAACAAGCCATAAACCGGCTTGCCCCTCCGGATATGGAATACGAACACGAAAAGGCATGGCATGACGGCAACGGACACAGCCATGTCCAGGCCGCATTGCTGGGGCCTTCCATTGCCCTGCCCGTTCGAAACCGTCGTCTCAAATTAGGGACCTGGCAGCAGGTGGTTGCAATCAATCACGATAATCGTCCGCGGACACGGGCTATTGAAGTGACCATCACAGGAACCAAACAGGATTGACAATTGAATATTTAAGGAATCCTTTCCTTTTCAAAAAAAACCATATCATTAATTTTAGGCATTTTAGGCATTTTGGTTAATTTAGGCATTTTAGACGGTGATTATCCTTGACAAATGATCTTTTCATTATTAAAAGTTCTCGTTTGGGAAAATTGAGATGGTATCGTAAAACCATTTATTATTAAAATAAAAAAATGAAAGGAGACGGTAACAAATGTCAAATTTAATTCCACCACATGGCGGCAAGGGATTGACCTGCTGCTTGCTTGAAGGCGCTGAGCTTGAGGCAGAAAAGAAAACGGCCGAAGGGCTAAAAAAAATCACCGTGTCTCATCGTGAAGTCGGTGACCTTATCATGATGGGTATCGGCGGATTCAGCCCGCTGACAGGCTTTATGACCAAAGCGGATTGGAAAGGTGTCTGCGACAATCTTCAACTTGCCGATGGAACCTTCTGGCCCATTCCCGTAACCCTTTCCGTGGACAAAGCGGACGCCGACGGCATCAACCAAGGTGATGAAATCGCATTGTGTGACCCGGATAGCAATGAAATTATGGGGACCATGAAGGTTACGGAAAAATATGAATTGACTGAAGTCGACAAAAAGTTTGAATGTGAAAAGGTATACATGGGTGAAGGAACTCCCACAGCCGAAGAGTTTTGGAAGGTTGCAGGCGAGGATCATCCGGGCGTCCAGATGGTCATGGCACAAAAGGAATTCAACCTTGCCGGCCCTGTCAAGGTTTTGAGCGAAGGCGAGTATCCTACCAAATATGCCGGCGTCTATATGAGGCCCGAAGAGTCTCGCAAAATCTTTGAGGAAAAAGGGTGGAGCGAAATTGCCGCTCTGCAGCTCAGGAACCCCATGCACAGGTCACACGAATACCTCTGCAAGATTGCCGTGGAAGTTTGTGACGGCGTATATATTCACTCTCTGGTGGGCAACCTGAAACCAGGCGATATTCCCGCGGATGTTCGCGTAAGATGTATCGACAGCCTTGTGAAGAACTACTTTGTAGATCAAAATGTGGTCCAGGGCGGCTATCCTCTGGACATGCGTTACGCCGGTCCCAGAGAAGGTCTTTTGCACGCAACCTTCCGTCAGAACTACGGATGCTCACGCATGATTATAGGCCGCGACCATGCCGGTGTCGGCGATTTCTACGGCATGTTTGAAGCCCAGACCATCTTTGACAATATCCCGACCTCCGACGATCCCGGAAAAATGCTGCTCTGCAAACCCTTAAAGATCGACTGGACATTCTATTGCTTCAAGTGTGACGGCATGGCTTCACTAAGAACCTGCCCCCATGGCAAGGAAGACAGGGTTCTTCTTTCCGGAACCATGCTTAGAAAGATGCTTTCAGAAGGCGGAGAAATTCCCGATCATTTCGGACGTGATGAAGTTCTGGAAATTCTTCGTGAGTACTATGAAGGACTTACTGAAAAAGTTGAAATCAAGATGCACGGGGCCGCCACGGGCGAATAATGATAAATAGTTGAGCGGTTGAGTGTTAAGCGGGTACTCATCACTCACACGAGTTACTAAAAAAAAGGGAGACAAAATTGTCTCCCTTTTTTTGTTTTTAGAAAAGTATAAATTCTTTTTCGTAGAAAGCCAAATTTTGATGGCAAAGTAAAAAGCTTCAAGTTAAATAGGACGCAGATTTTCGCAGATATACACAGATAATATTGTTATTTTGCAATTTAAGAATCTTGATAATCTGTGTTCATCTGTGTCCAAAAAAGGAAATTCCTATACTGTTTCTATTGCCTCTCTGAATACTCGTTATACGCCATGGCCACCGTCCGGTAGACAATATGGGCCAACTTTGAAAACGGCAAAAATGCGAACAGGTCGAATACAAAGACAAGATGGATGAAATACATAAAGTAGGTCACACCTGCCAGACCTGCCAGCCGTGTTGCTTGGGTAAGTAAACCGGTGACGCCGAGACCCAGAACAAGTCCCAGAAGATACCAATCCTGGTAGCTTGAGGTCTGATCGGTTTTGGCCTTGACCAGACGGTTTTTGATCAGCAGAGCACTGCCGATAACAAGGGCAACACCGCTGACATTTGCAAGCCACTTAACAGGATTTAACTGTGAGTAAGGACCATGCTGTTGAAAAACATAAAGCACGACAAAAAATATGTTGGTTACAATAAAAAGCCCGATAAATGACCAGAATACCATCA
>JAUVTO010000072.1 GCA_030601485.1 Desulfobacterales bacterium
GCAGCAGCCTTAATTTCCGCTAAATCAAATTTTTTCAGCAGCAGTTCCTTGATCCGTCGAGTCTCTTGTTCTGAGCCTGAGGCAAAAGGCGGTGCAGCAAAACCTTTAAGATATTTTTCATCAGGGGTAACCGTATAGAGCTTATCCGGTTTCCATGCATCGAATTTTTTAAGAATGAGTTCTTTCATTGAAACCTTCTTCTTTTTTGTTTTCGGTGCCGGTTTTTTAGCTCGAGGGGCGACTGTTTTTTTTGCTTTGGGAGCGGCTTTGGCTTTTGCGGGGGCTTTAGCTTTTGGAGCAGCTTTGGTTTTTACGGCAGCCTTGGCCTTTGGAGTTGCTTTTGCTTTAGCGGCTGCTTTTGGTTTTGTCTTTTTTTTTGTTTTAGCGGTCGATTTAAGCAAACTGTTTTTTCCCATAAAAAACCTCTTTGAAATTGTTTATGATTTTATATATATAAATTAGAAAATACCGTATATAAGAATACATAAGTTTTGTAAACATTTTTTTATCAATGATAATCATGGGCAATAGTTCACGGTTTGTAAAGAAAATGAATAATAGCTTAACCATAAAAAGAGAACGTCTGATTTCAATCCTAAAAGGATATGGTTCTCTGCTCGTCGCATATTCAGGGGGTGTTGACAGCACCTTTCTTTTGGCAACGGCCCATGAAGCGTTGAAAAAAAATCTGGTTGCCATAACCGCAAAATCCCCGCTTCATCCCGTAAGGGAAAATCAGGAAGCAAAATCCTTTGCTCAAGAGCTGGGAGTTCAGCATATGCTTATACAATCAAGGGAAATGAGCCGGCCTGATTTTACGGCCAATACAAAGAAAAGATGTTACCTGTGTAAAAAATATCTTTTTATAGATTTGTTGAAGATCGCAAGGGACAAAAATATAGAATATGTGGCCCATGGCGCCAACGTTGATGATCTTGAAGATTTCCGTCCTGGATTTGACGCCGCCCGTGAGATGAAAATCATGGCTCCCATGGTGGACGCAGGGCTGGCCAAGAATGATATCCGCACGCTCTCGAAACAGATGAACCTAAAAACCTGGAACAAGCCGCCCATGTCCTGTCTTGCCACCAGAATTCCTTATGGAAGGCAGATAACACCCGAAAAACTTAAAATGATCGAAAAGGCCGAACAGATCATATTGGGTCTCGGTGTTACCGCCTGCCGTGTAAGACTGCACGATAAGGCTGCCAGAATAGAGGTCGATCCCGGTGATATTGAAAGAATCCTGGATCAAGGGATTAGATCGAATATTGTTGGGAAATTAAAGGGAATCGGATTTTCTCATGTGGCGGTGGACCTCGAAGGGTATCGGCAGGGGAGTATGAACCGAGATATTTAGCCCCAACATTTATAAAAAAAAAGTAAACGTTCAGCCACAAAGACACGAAGACACCAAAGATTATAATATAATTTTTTTAATGCCATTTTTAATAAGATGCACGTTAAATATACCGCATCTACAATTTCCTCGGCAATAAATTCCTCTATTTTTGATAAAGGTTTATAATACATACCCCTTCCTTGTGCCTTTGT
Organism: Desulfobacterales bacterium; assembly: GCA_030601485.1. Taxonomy (GTDB): domain Bacteria; phylum Desulfobacterota; class Desulfobacteria; order Desulfobacterales; family UBA11574; genus S5133MH16. Next base: position 1,555 of record JAUVTO010000072.1, read on the forward strand.
GACTTAGTGGCTGAACTATTACAAAGAAAACAAAAAATCTAACAAATCAGGCACGGGTTTCGGAATATTTTAACGATGCCCGGATAAACTCCCGGAATAAAGGATGAGGATTCATGGGCCGCGATTTGAATTCCGGGTGGAATTGGCATCCTAAAAACCAGGGATGGTCTTTGAGTTCGACCATTTCCACCAGTTCGCCATCCGGTGAGGTCCCGCTGATAATCAGCCCCTTTTTTTTAAGTTTTTCTTTAAAGGCATTGTTGAATTCATACCGGTGGCGGTGTCTTTCAGAAATGCTTGAAATGCCGTATGCTTTATAAGCAAGGGAGTCCTTATTTAAAACACATGGATAGGCGCCAAGGCGCATGGTTCCCCCTTTGTCCGAAGTAACATCCCGTTTCTGCAAAGTTCCGGTCTTGTCGTCATACCATTCCGTCATCAGATATATCACCGGAAACGGCGTATTTTTATCAAACTCCTGGCTGTGGGCTCCGTTCATGCCTGCTGCATTGCGCGCAAATTCGATGACTGCAATCTGCATTCCCAGGCAAATGCCGAAATACGGAATCTTTTTTTCCCTGGCATATTTTGCAGCACAAATCTTACCTTCAATCCCGCGAGATCCAAAGCCTCCGGGGCCCAGTATGCCATCGGCGTCTCCGATAATCTCTCTATGATTGTTTTTCTCGATCTTCTCCGAATCGACAAACTTGAGGTTTGCCCGGCAATCATTGGGAATTCCGCCGTGACGGAGGGCCTCATTTAAGCTTTTGTAAGATTCAGTCAAATCCACATATTTGCCTACTATTGTAATGGTAACAGACAATTTAGGATCTTTGAGCCTCTTGACAATTTTCTCCCAGTTATCAAGATGGGGTGCTCTTGTCCAGATGTTAAGCTTTTCCACAATTTTCTGATCCAGGCCCTCCTTGTGGAACACCAATGGAACTTCATAAATACATTCCACATCTTTGGCCGTAATTACCTCATCTACCGTTACATTGCAAAATAGCGCTATTTTTGCCTTGATTTCTTGGGGCAGGTATTTGTTTGTACGACAGAGGAGGATGTCCGGCTGAATACCGATACTGCGGAGCTCCTTTACGCTGTGCTGTGTCGGTTTTGTCTTAACTTCTCCTGCCGTTGCAATATATGGAACCAGGGTAAGATGGATATACAGGGCATTTTCCTTGCCAACATCTGTCCTGAATTGCCGGATGGCTTCCAGAAAAGGAAGGCTTTCTATATCTCCGACAGTTCCGCCGATTTCGACGATGACGACATCCACGGAATTCGCCACAAGTTTGATACTTCGTTTAATTTCATCTGTAATGTGGGGAATTACCTGGACCGTACCGCCCAGATAGTCTCCCCTCCGTTCCTTGGTGATGACCGAATGGTATATTTTCCCGGTGGTAAAGTTGTTGTCGCGGCCCAATATGGCGCTGGTAAACCGCTCGTAATGCCCGAGATCCAGGTCCGTTTCTGCGCCGTCATCCGTGACATAGACCTCTCCGTGTTGGAAGGGATTCATGGTTCCGGGATCTACATTGATGTAAGGGTCGAGTTTTTGTAAGGTTACGGTAAGCCCGCGGCTTTCAAGAAGTGCTCCGATTGCTGCGGAGGCAAGCCCCTTGCCCAGGGATGAAAGCACGCCCCCGGTTACAAATATAAATTTTGTTTTATGATCCATATAGCGCCTCAGCTTCAGGATCGCAAATTAGGGGCTTCGCCCCTATTGGAATAATGGAATGATGGAGTAATGGAATGATGGGTTTGAAGGAATTTTTTTACAATTTAAATAGGTTATTTCAGCTCTTGCCCCCAATATTCAAGTATTCCATCATTCCATTCCGACTGCATGAACAGATTGCGATTAAAAGACTTATAATTTCAATAAATTGTAGAATTTTCGAGACGTTAAATTATTCATATAGTTTCTTAAAATCCTCAATAGCCTTTTGAACTTCATTCAGATCCTCTTTATTCTCCTGTTTCTGTTCAGCAGGAGCAACCCGAGGATAAAGAGATTTAAGGTGCTTAATATCAAAAAGCTCTTTTGAAAAAGAAGGATTTACCTTTATATTTTGCACATGAATTTCGCGCACGAGAATGCCGGCCACAAAAAACTCAATCCGCATGGGATACCAGGCATGATGCACCTTTTGCCATTCAAAATACCGAACCTCTATACTGTTTTCCCGGCTTTCCCCGGTCTTTCTCGTCATTATCCAGCGAAACGGTCTGAATGTGTCCTTATCCAGCCATACCTGAGGAGTGGTTTCGTCCGGATATTGGGCGCCCAAAACATAGGCCGGTTTGCCTTGAAAGCGTCCCAGGCTTGAAACCGTTACATCCACCCCCAGAAGGGAAAGCTTGTCTTGAAGCATCTTCCTGGGTTTGAAAAGAAGTATGTCCTTATACTGATCATAACGGTTATCTGATTCATCGGCAACCTTTCCGTCAATAACGGTCACGGCCTTGCCTTTTGATAACACATAAATCCTGTGAACATGTTCGGACGAAATATCCGAACGGAACATCTCCGGAAAAACGTACCTCAAGGTTTCACCGAGTTCAACCCCGCGTTTTTGCGGAGTGTCATCATGAATTACCAATGTTTGAGAAACAAGCAGGCTTTTGGCTTTCCCAAGATTTTGGGTCATTAATTTCAGGATATAGGGTCCGGGCAAGACATAGGCATTTGTCGGTGCAAACAAACATGTCACTATCGCAAAGCTGAGAAAAATGACCAAAGATTTGTTCAGGTATTGATGCAAAAAAAACCTAAAGTATTTCATCCGCGAATGTGGCTCCGTCTCCGAGTTCCTCTTCAATCCTCATGAGCTGGTTATACTTGGAGATCCGGTCACTGCGGGACATGGAACCGGTTTTTATCTGGCCGCCGTTTACACCCACCACAAAATCTGAAATAAAAGAGTCTTCTGTTTCACCAGATCTGTGAGATATAATTGTGGTGTAGCCGACTTGTTCAGCCATGTCAATGGTATCGAGGGTTTCGGTAACCGTCCCGATCTGATTCAATTTGATCAGGATCGAGTTTGCAACCCCTTTTTCAATCCCTTTCCTGAATATCTTGGGATTGGTTACAAAGATATCATCGCCAACAATCTGGATTGATCCTTCCATCCGGTCGGTCATCAATTCCCATCCTTTCCAATCCTGCTCGGCAAGACCATCTTCTATACTAAGTATAGGATAGTTTTCAACCAAATCTTGATAATAATCGATGAGCTTTTCGGCATTGAGTTTTTTATTTTCTGATTTTAGGAAGTATTTTCCTTTTTTGTAAAACTCACTTGCAGCAGCATCCAGGGCGATCCCGATATGGCTTCCGGGTTTGTATCCCGCAGATTCAATTGCGCTAATAATGAATTTTATGGCCTCTTCATGAGATTCAAAGTCCGGAGCAAAACCGCCTTCATCCCCCACGGCAGTGCTGAGTCCTTTGTCTTTAAGTATCTTTTTCAGGCTATGAAAGGTTTCTGCTCCCATCTGTACGGCCTGAGTGATGGACTTTGCGCCCACAGGGACAATCATGAACTCCTGTATGTCAAGATTGTTGGCGGCATGGGCTCCCCCGTTTATGATGTTCATCATGGGAAGTGGAAGACATCTGGCGTTAATCCCTCCGATGTATCTATAGAGTGGTAACCCATAGGCCAGAGCAGCAGCCCGTGCAGCAGCCATTGACACGCCGAGAATGGCATTTGCGCCCAGCTTGGATTTGTTGGGCGTACCGTCCAGTTTGATCATGAATCTATCCAATGCAACTTGATCTGCTGCGTCCATCCCCCGGACGGCAGGTCCGATTTTATCCATTATGTTTTTAACGGCAGTGACAACGCCCTTGCCGCCAAACCGCTTTGATCGCTTATCACGGAGTTCCAGGGCTTCACGTTTTCCCGTGGAAGCGCCGGAAGAAACTGCCGCACGTCCAACAGCACCGCAGGAAACAAACACGTCTGCTTCAACTGTGGGATTGCCTCGAGAATCGAGTATTTCCCTGGCTTTTACATCAATTATCTCAGTCATGTTTCACTCCTTTAATGGTTATGGGTTATTCTTGCAACTTGTGTGAATTTTCCACGTAGAATTTAGCTCTCCTTTTTTGCAGCGCCCGCCAACATTCTCACTTTTGCAGCTTGACAAGATAAAAATAAATGTTACTCTTCTGAAATTACTATGTCAAGAAGCGGGAATACGATAATCTATTTTATGGTTTGACCTTAGGGCTCACTCAAAAATAACTTCACATTTTGGATGCCGATGCATCCCGACTGACTGCGTTACGAAAACTCGAAATATGCTTGATATTCCTTAAGTTTTCATGCCTTGCCAGCCGGGCGCCTCAACTCCCAAAATTGCAAATTTATTTTTTCGTGAACCCTTAAATACAAATTTTGAACCGTTTTTTTTCCAATTATCATGGGACACTCAGATTTTTATTCCAATGCCCATCTTGTCGTCGCTGCCATAAGGGTTCTTACACACCAAAATTCTACGCCTCCTTCTATGGATCAGGTTTGCCGGATTATATCTATTTCTCTGGAACAGTGCAATTTCATCTGTAAAAAGCTTAAAGAGATCGGGATTGTTGATGTGGTTGAAGGTGGCTTCGGGACCCGCCTTTTTATCAAAAACCACTTAAAAATAGAAGAAATACCCAAAGGCAAAAAAGAGGACAACCTTGAAGAATCCCTTAAAGCATTTCAGAATTCCAGAAAAGATTTTACCCGGGAAATAGAGTCGTTTCAGGCCAAGCAGGCAAAAAAGCAAAAGGATCTTTTTGCTAAAATGGAAGAAAAACTGAAAAAAGGCATGAACAAATAGAGAGGAACTTAGGGGCTTTACCCCAATATTCTCTCCGAGCCGTAGGCACTACCCTCCGGCCTGTAAGCCCTACGGGCTGGAAGCGGAGCCGGAGGCCAGCATTCCATTCTTCCATTCTGATGGCATAAACAGGTTGTCATTACTAAACCTGTATTTTCAAGAGGTTGTAGAATTTCTATGGAATTTCTTATCTTCTTAACGTTGCAATCAGCCGTTTGGGTTCCTTAAAATAACCAAATGCATCAATGATGCTTTTGCAAACAACATCTGAAGACAGTAAGGTTTCAACGCAAGCGCCCTCTTCATGAACCAAAGCAATCCCCAAACACGCTTCTTTGAGCATTAAGCTGTCATTATTCCCGTTACCCATACAAACCGTATGGTCTTTCCCGATGGCCGAAACATACTCAAGTTTTCTATGAGCTTGATTTTGCTTGGATATCTTTACCAGCTTGCAATTAACATTTTCTAGTTCACGTTCAACAAATCCATAAGTATCAGCGGTAATTACGTGAAACTCTATTTCCTCGGAAAGCTCATTCATAATCTCGCGAACCCCGTCAATCAGCTTTCCGTCAACAGCAATAGTCCCATTGTAATCACACACAACATGTTTGATCTCTAATCTTATATGTCCCGGAATATCAATTATCATCATGAGTTCTTTCCTTGTTTTTTTCGTGTCCATCCATAAATGAGGATTTTTGTTCAAGATCAAGCCTCCGGCCCGTAGGGCCTACGCCCCGGAGGGGCATGTGAAAAAAATAACCACAGGCATATGTTTGATATTCCGAGGATTATTTTTTGAACATAACGCAGAGATTGGGCAAAAAGACCATTTATGGATGGACACTAACTTATATTCTTTCATCGTAGGTTTCCTGGATTGTCTTTACCAGGCAGATCAGGGTATGATTTACAGGTGTTGGAACTCCCAGTCTAATCCCTTCCCGCACGATAGCGCCGTTTATGAAGTCAACCTCGGTCATTCTCTCCTTTAAAACATCCTGAAGCATGGAAGCGATGTTCCCTGCCGTATCCCTGCAGACCTCCATGACACGGGCTAAAGGGTCAGGATAAGGAAGCTGTATGTTTTTAGCGGCAGCGACGGCAACCGCCTCTTTAACCGCATTTTCCATGATCAAGCGAGTTCCGTTTAACTCGGCCAGACGCCCGTTTTTAAGGCGTGTAATCGCGCTGAGCACATTGATACCCACATTAATAATCAATTTCCCCCAGATAAGATCAACCACATTTTTTATGGATCGGGTTTTAAAACCTGCCGTGTTAAACGCAGAAACAATTTTTTCTAAAGGGCTGTCGGGATCTTCTTCAGGCCCGATAATTGTCTCTCCTTCTCCGGCATGTCTTATTTTCCCCGGTCCCAAAAGGGTAGCCCCTTGCGCCGTAATACCGCCGAACACCTTTTTCTTCCCGAATATCTCCTCCAATATCTCAAGGTTTCCCACCCCGTTTTGCAAGGTAACCACTAACGCTTCGGGCCAAAGCCACGTCTTGATGGTCTCCGCCGCTTCTTTTGTTTTATAAGATTTAACACAAAATAACACAAAGTCAGGACGCATGGAAATCCTGTCTGTTACAGCGGGGACCTTTACAGTATATTCGCCGGTAACCCCTTGGACAACAATTCCCTGGCTGTTTATCTGCCGGGCTCTTTCCGGTAAATAATCCAAAAGCGTTACCTCATAACCCGCCCTTTTTAATCGAGCTGCGAACAAACATCCCATGGCTCCGGGGCCTACTACTAAAAAGTGCATTATATGACTCCTTTTGATACACAAACGTTGTATAAAAAACAGGGCTGGTGCAGCACCCTCGACTTTTGCAACATTGACGGCTTCGTAAAAAGTCCAACTTCTTCGTTGCGCTGCATCCCCTGCCCAGTTAAATTTTTATAATACCATAATGGGCTTATGGTAAAC
>JAUVTO010000057.1 GCA_030601485.1 Desulfobacterales bacterium
TAGTTTTGTCTCCGATTTAAATGTCACTCTATCAAACCTAATCTCAATAGTCACTAATCCTTTGCCTTTTTTAAAATTGACGGTCTCGTAAAAAGTCCAACTTCTGCGTTGTGCTGCATTTCGTAATCATTCAACGTACGATAACTACGCCTCATGATTACAAAATTTGCACGCCTTGAATTTGAACTTTTTACGAAACCGTCTAAATCGGACTTTTTACGAATTCATCAAAATTGATATGCCCGGTTGACAAGCGGTCTAAAAAATTTACTTGTCTTTTAATTTTCGATAGTTTTCATAAATCTTCTTTGCCCCTCCCCAGACAAGGAGAACCCCCAGAAGATAGAAACAGAACCGGATGTAATACATAAACGAAGAAAAGTACTCGATCTTTTCTATTTTAGGCATTACCTGGGGTATCCTGAAAAAGACCCCTATTCCGGCAAGGGTAAGGGCAACACCCCAGACTATTTTAATGAGTATTTTGTTTTTATCCATAGCTTTTTTATTTTTATCTGTTATCCTCCCAGATAATGCTCCTTTACCTTGGGGTTGTCCAAAAGCTCGGCGGCCAAACCTTCCATAACGATTTCACCTCTCTCGATCACGTAGGAGTGGTGGGCCACTTTGAGGGCAGCCCTTGCATTCTGTTCCACAAGCAGGATAGTGGTGCCCGATTCGTTCAGCTGTTTAATGACGTTGAATATCTCAAGTACGACCAAGGGGGCTATGCCCATGGAAGGTTCGTCTAAAAGAAGGAGTTCAGGACGTCCCATCAGTGCACGGGCAATGGACAACATCTGCTGCTCACCGCCTGAAAGGGTGCCGGCGATCTGTTTGGAACGTTTTTCCAAGATCGGAAACATCTGATAAACACGTTCGATTCTCTCCTTGATCTCAAGCCGGTTGCTCCGTTTAAAATAATGATAGGCCCCTAAATTGATATTATCCCGGACGGTTAGATGGGCAAAAATCTGTCTCCCTTCCGGCACCTGTGAGATGCCCAGACGCACGATCCGGTTTGCCGGCATGCCGGCAATATTCTGCTCCTTATAAAGAATACGGCCCCCATTAATCTTCATTATGCCGGAGATAGATTTTAGAAGGGTGGACTTGCCTGCCCCGTTGGCTCCAATGATGGAAACCACCTTTCCCACGGGAACCTGTATGGAAAGATCTTTAAGCACACGGATACTTCCATAAGATGCGTTGAGTCCCTCAATCCTTAGCATATTAGGCCGCTCCTCCTAAATACGCATCAATAACCCTGGGGCTGTTCCGGACATCTTCAGGCGGCCCCTCGGCGATCTTCTGTCCATAGTTTAGCACCAAAATCTCATCCGAGATATTCATCACCACCTTCATATCATGTTCCACCAGTAAAACAGTCATCCCTTTTGCATTGATGGCCTTAATTAAAGAAGATGCCACATGAGTCTCGGTCTCATTGAGACCGGCTGCGGGTTCGTCCAGACAAATCAGTTCCGGCTCACTGGCCAGTGCCCGCCCGATCTCCAATAATTTCTGTTCACCCAGGGGCAGGCTGTCCGCCGAATCTTTGAATTTATCAGCAAGCCCGATAAACTTTAGAATCTTCAATGCACTTTCCCTGATCCGTTTTTCTTTACGTCTGGACTGCGGCAAAACAAACCCGGAAGCCATAAAGGATGTCCGAACCCTGGTATGACAGCCCAGCATGACATTTTCAAGGACCGTCATATTACCGAACAGCTCAACCGTCTGGAAAGTCCGGGAAATACCCCGGTCCGCAATCTTGTGGGCCTTGAGATGTTGAATGGATCGGCCTTTGAACCTCACCGTTCCATCTGTTGGTGGAAAAGATCCGGTAATGACATTAAACAGAGTGGTCTTGCCGGCACCGTTAGGGCCGATAATCGCTTTAATAATTCCTCTTTTGACCTGGAAATTAAGGTTACTAAGAGCCATGAGTCCGCCAAAGGTCATGACCAACTTTTGCACTTCCAAAACATTTTCATCTTTAACCGTGCTCACCCGAAATTATCTCCTGAACCAGCCTTTTACGATTCCCGGCACCCCTACCAGACCATTGGGCAAAAAGATGGTGACTAAAAGCAGGATGGCACCATAGACGATGACATCAAATTCCTCAAAATAATGCAGCCACTCATAGCTTAAAAAGGTAATCAGGCCGGCACCAATAACAGCACCCCAGATATTATGCATCCCACCCAGAGCGATCATGATCAAAAGTTTGATCGAGAAGAAAAGGTCAAATGTGGATGGATTAACAAAATTAAGATAATGAGCATAAAGACTCCCGGCCAAAGATGCTAAAACGGCCGAATAGACAAAGATCATTATCTTGAATCTGAAAACATCCACCCCCATGGCACTTGAAGCCGGTTCACTCGCATGGATGGCCCTTAAGGCCCGGCCTGTGCCTGACTGAATTACATTGACGGTAAAAACAAAGGCGGCTAAAACAAAACCCCACACCAAATAAAAATATTTTTCAACAGAATCCAGATCAAATCCAAATATGCTCAAACCCGGGATCCCGGCCATGCCGTCCGGACCGCCGGTCCATTCGGTCTCTTCATTAAAAATAATAAAAATGATGATCCCAAAGGCAAGGGTTGCCATGGCCAGATAATGACCTTTTAATTTGAGAGAGGGCGCTCCCACCAAAAGTGCAACCGCCGCAGTAACAGCCATGCCTATACACATGCAGGCCCAGGGGTTCAAGCCGTACCGGACTGTCAGAATAGCCGATACATAGGCACCGATTCCATAAAAAGCTGCATGCCCAATCGATATCTGGCCGGTATACCCCATCAACAGGCTGAGACCGATAGTAATCAGACAGTAAATTCCTGCAAAAACCATGATGTCTGTATAATGTTCTATAGCGGGAATCTGGCGTGCAATCCATGGGAAGATAATGATAAACAGAGCAAAGATGGCTATGGGGAGCTTGGCGATTCGTAACATGCCTAAAACCTTTTGATTTTGCTGATCTCTATGTCTCCGAAGATTCCGCTGGGCTTAAAAAATAAGACGGCCATAAGCACAAGCAATGCAAAGGCATCCTTGTATCCGGAAGAGATAAGTCCGGCCCCAAATGATTCGATACTTCCTATGATCAGTCCGCCCAGGATAGCACCGGGAAAGCTGCCCAGCCCCCCCAAAATAGCAGCTCCGAAACCCTTTATGGCAAGCATAACACCGCGGTCATATTCCATCAGAGAGATGGGAGTCACGGTAATACCTGCCACCGCTCCGATACCGGCTGAAAGAGCAAAGGACAATAGAATCATCTGCTTGACATTGATGCCCACCAGACTGGCCGCATCCGCATTGTCGGCGCAGGCGCTCATGGCCTTGCCGATGATGGTCCGATCAAAGAATATGGACAGAGCAATGGCTGTGATGACCAAAAAGCCTATCACCCAGAAATACTGGGGTTGAATTACAGCGCCCAAGAAGGTAATGGGGTTGCGCCCGGAAAACGCGGGAAGGTCGTAAGGGTCCTTGCCCCAGATAAACATAGCAGCACCCTTAATCAGGATAGAAGCTGCAATAGTAGCAATAATCAAAGTAAGAACCGAGGGCCGGCGAATGGGGCGAATGGCCAAACGGTCCAGAAGCATCCCCACCAGAGTGACAAGGATAACAGTCGCCGGAAAGGCCAGAATAAGGGGCAGGCCCACGGCAACATGAAAAAAGACCATGATCAATCCGCCCAGCATCACAAACTCCCCCTGGGCAAAATTGATGATCTCGGTCACATTATAAATGATATTAAATCCCACGGCCACCATGGCATAAACGCTGCCCACGGTCAGCCCGGTAATGAGGTATTGTAAAAGCTGGCTTGCCAGCGTAATTTTTTCCATATGTCTCTATCAATTAAAGTGAGGACGATGAAGCCATCGTCCTCACTAATGGTTTGGCGCTACAAGTCAATGGATCAGTCAGCCAGGAACCAGTCACCATCTTTAACAACAACCATGTTAAAGGCATCTTTAGACAGGCCGTTATGGTCATTCGAGGAGTAGTTGAAAACACCATGCTGACCCACAAAGTCTTTAATATTATTTTCAAGATAATCCCGTATCTTTGCCTTATCATCGCCAACATTCGAAAGGGCTTGAACCACCATTTGCAATGCATCCCAGGCATGGCCGCCAAAGGAAGACAAAGATTCATTATACTTGGCCTTATAATCTTTTGAATACTTCATGGTCACATCTTTTTGCGGATGGCTTGCAGAAAGGAGCCCGGCAATATTACATGAGCCGAGAGGACATAAAATGCCTTCGGCAGCCCCTGCAGCCAGCTCGATATTCTTGCGGCTGCCAAAGCCATGGCTCTGGTAAAAAGGAATACTTGACATTCCCAGATCTCTCCAGTTGCGAAGTACGGTAACCTGGGTCGGGCCCACAGACCAATTGACAATGACCTGGGGTGTTTTGCCCTTGATCTTGGTCAACTGTGCCGTCATATCCGTATCCTTTGGTCCGTATTTTTCATCGGCTACAATAGTCATCCCATATGTGGGAGCAAGTCTTATGAGCTCGCCTCGTCCACTGGCGCCAAATCCCGAGGTTACGCTTATGATGGCGATTTTATTTAAACCGCGCTTGAAAAGGTGGCTATAAATAGCCTCCACCGCCATGGTGTCTGTCTGGGGTGTTTTAAAAACCCATTTATACGGTTTGCCCGTCTTTTCGTTGTGGACAATTTTGTAGCTGGCCGCACAGGAAATCAGGGGGGTCTTGTTTTTTTCAGCCACAGGTAAAACTGCCAGGGACGTCCCACTCAAGGAAGGACCGATCACCGCACAGACCTTATCCTTGATAATAAGCTTTTTAACGGCCAGATTGCATTTTGTGGCATCTCCTTCACTATCATAAATAATAAGTTCTAACTTGTGTCCGTTAATTCCGCCAGCATTGTTGATCTGTTCTGCTATCATTTCGGCTGTTTTCTTTTCCGGATCACCCAAAAAAGATGTGCGACCGGTCACAGAAAAAACGGCCCCCACTTTATAGGTCCCTTTAAAGGCCTGTGCCGGATTGATCAGTAGGCCGACGCCAAATAGACAGATGGTTGCGATAATAGAAATTCTCCTGAGTGTCATTTTCTTCTCCTTTTGTTTTTGGTTTTAATAATGATGATCTTTCTCTATTAACCGGTTTAATAGCTTTTAACTGCGGTTACATGGTATAAACCTTGCTGCCGTCAATCACCGTTACTTTGTTTTTTTGAAGTATTTTTATGGCCTCATCGATCGGATCGATTCTAAAGATCATTACCGCATTTTTCCCGCTATGCTGCACAAAAGCATACATATATTCCACATTAATTCCGGCCTGGTGCAAAATATCGAGTATTCTATGAAGACCTCCGGGCCTGTCTTCCACTTCTACTGCCACAACATCGGTTTTGCTCACGGTAAAACCACGGTTTTTTAGTGCTTGTATGGCCTTTTGATTGTCATTTACGATCAGACGCAGCACGCCAAAATCGGATGTATCGGCCAGGGCCAGCGCCCTGATATTGACATCCGCTTCTGCAAGAATAGCTGAAACTTCAGCCAAACGTCCGGCCTTGTTTTCCAAAAATACTGAAATTTGTTCCGCCCGCATATCTTGCCTCCCCCTTTGGATTGATGATTGTTGATTGTCGTTTGTTTGGATTGAAGGATTGAAAATCTTCAATTGTCATTCTTCATTCGTTATTTATCATTCGTTATTTATCATTGATAATTGGTTACTGAACCCCAATCTAATAATCAATTGTTAATTGTTAACCATTGATTATTAACCATTATTTATTCAACCCTGAACCTCTGAACCCAGAACCTAGAACTTATATCTTCCGATTGTCAATCACCCGCACCGCTTTCCCTTGGCTGCGGGCAATCACCTTTGGCTCCACCAGCTTTACTTTTGCTGAAACGCCAAGATAATCCTTTATATTCTTTGCTATCTTTCTTTCCCGGTCCTGCAGGTGTTTTACTTCATCGGAAAACAGACGTTCACCCACTTCAACCAGAACCGTAAGCGTATCCAGATTATCCTTCCTGTCAACCACGAGCTGATAGTAAGGCTCGACTTCATCCATTTCCATGAGAACACTTTCAATCTGCGACGGAAACACATTGACGCCGCGGATAATCAACATATCGTCAGTACGACCGGTGACCCTGTTCATGCGTATATGTGTCCGGCCGCATATACACGGTTCCGGATTGAGTGAGGTTATGTCACGAGTTCTATACCGTATCACCGGGAAAGCTTCCTTGGTTATGGTTGTAAAAACAAGTTCGCCGGCCTCACCATAAGGAAGGACTTCTCCGGTTCCGGGATCGATAATTTCAGGAATAAAGTGATCCTCAAAGATGTGAAGACCTTTTTTCGCTTCATGACATTCAATGGCAACGCCGGGCCCGATGACCTCGCTTAACCCATAAATATCTACCGCAGTTAAATTCAACTGCCGTTCTATCTCCTCCCGCATATTCTCCGACCAGGGTTCGGCCCCGAATATTCCGAATTTAAATTTTAAATCTTCAAAAGAAACCCCCATTTCCTCAGCAACTTCCGACAGGTGAAGTGCATATGAGGGCGTTGCCGTCAATATGGTGGGGCCAAAATCCTTCATTATCACAACCTGTCTTTTTGTATTTCCTCCGGATACCGGAATAACAGAAGCACCTAATTTCTCCGCACCGTAATGGACGCCCAGGCCTCCTGTAAAAAGCCCATAACCGTATGCATTGTGAATTATGTCTCCGCGAGTTGCCCCGCCTGCGGCAAGGGAACGGGCCATAACCTCAGCCCAGGTATTAATATCCCGAGCCGTATACCCCACAACGGTGGGCTTTCCGGTGGTCCCGGAAGAGGCATGAATACGAACCACATTATCCATGGGAACGGCAAACATTCCAAAGGGATAATTATCGCGCAAATCCTCTTTTGTAGTGAAAGGAATTCGTTTTAAATCTTCTAACGACTTGATATCATTCGGCGTGATATGATTTTCTTCAAACTTTTTCCTGTAAAAAGGAACATTTGCATAGACACGATCGATTGTTGCCTTGAGCCGCCGCAGTACGATTGCCTCCAGATCTTCCCTTGGCATGGTTTCAAATCCGATGTCGAGAATCATTCCAACACTCCTTTCAAACAATAAAAAAGATTTATTCTTTTAAACTTCCCTTAAAATCGGGCTTTCGCTTTTCAAGAAAAGCCAATGCCCCTTCTTTTGCATCGGGACTTGTGAAGCAGAGGGCAAAGGCATCGATTTCTATGCTGCAGCCTGTCGCAAGATCTACATTCATGCCGTTGTTAATGGCCTGTTTTGCCGTTCGAAGAGAGACTTTCCCCCGTGATGCAATGGTTTTTGCCGTCTTGACCGCTTCATCCATGAGTTGCTCTTGAGAGCAAACTCTGTTTGCCAGTCCCATGTCTTTTGCTTCTTCAGCGGGGATCATCTTACCGGTAAATATCATTTCTTTGGCCATGCTTCTGCCGACGAGTCTCGGCAGCCTCTGAGTGCCTCCAAAACCTGGAATAATCCCAAGAGTGATTTCCGGCAGACCGAACATTGCGTTTTCAGATGCATATATAAAATCACATGCCATAGCAACCTCACAACCGCCGCCCAGTGCAAAGCCGTTTACCGCCGCGATGACCGGTATGGGCAACTCCCGGAGCTTATTCATCAAAGAATGCCCCATCTCGGAAAACGATTTTGCTTTAAGGGGATTAAATGTTAGGAATTCCTTGATGTCGGCCCCGGCAACAAAAGATTTTTCACCGGCGCCGGTAAGGATAAGCACTCGGATGTCCTCGTTTGCATGAATCTCATCAAGAGCGTTGGAAAATTCTTTAAGTGCTTCCGTACTCAATGCATTTAAAATTTCGGGCCTGTTGAATATAATGGTTGCAATGCCTTCCCGGATCTTAAAAATAATAGTGTTGTACGCCATACTTAACCTCCGTATCCAGCCAAACCCTTTTGGCGGCTTTGTTCTAAAAATGCTGTGGGGGTTGTCTCATTGATATACTCCCGGATACCATTTACGATCGCATCGCACATTCGATCCTGATATTTTGAATTGACTAACCTTTTGCAATCCCTGGAATTGCTGATAAAGGCTGTTTCTATTAAAATAGCAGGCATCTGAGCACCCAAAAGAACATAAAACGGCGCCTGTTTTACACCTTTATTTTTTATCCTGCTGTAGTTCCTTCTCAAATCTTTACACATGCACCTCTGGACATGGGCCGCCAAGCGACTCGATTCGTTGATCTTGGCGTTTTGCATAAGATCGCTTAAGATCGTCTGGAGGTCGCTGATGTTCTTTGTAGAAGTGGCATTTTCCCTGGCCGCCACTAAAATAGCATCATCATCTGTCGCCAGATTCAGGAAAAAGGTTTCAATGCCGTATGCCCGTTTATTCCTTGCGGCATTGGTATGAATCGATATGAAAAGATCTGCGTTTTTTGTGTTGGCGATTGCTGTTCGTTCCTCAAGGGTAAGATACCGGTCTCTCGTACGAGTCATCACGACCTCACAGTGCAATTTTTCGCGGATCTTTTTGGCAAGCCGCCTTGCAACTTTCAGGACAACATTTTTTTCGTGAACACCCTTTAAATAACCGGGAGCGCCATAATCGCGCCCGCCGTGTCCCGGATCGATAACAATCCGTCTTACTCCAAGGGCAAGCTGCTTTGCCAGAGCGCCTGGTGCAATCTTGCCACCCTTTTTATCTCTCTTCACCAACGTTCCGGTTGCCCTGGCCGTCTTTCCCCAAACATCTATGACGATCCTGAACGGGTTCTTTAAGGAAAATATCTTGTAAGTTTTAAAAGACTTGATATCAACAACAACCCTGACCATATCCGATGTGTATTGCCCTGCACGCACGTCGCTAAGCAGGTTGTCATTGATCGGAATATATTTTTTAATATCTTTTCCCAGTCTGCTGTTGCTCAAATCTATATACAAACGATGAGGTTTCTTGATTGCGGTATCCTTTTTCAGGAGTCTGTGTGAATAGGACATCTCACTGTCCGCATCGATTACAACACGGGTGTAGCTCGGGTTGGACCAGAACCTGAGTCCCACAACCCTACCAGTCTTACCTCGAGACCCTTTGACATACTTTTTAACCGTGGTTTGAGCATAAGAAGATTTTTTTATTTCCTTTGCAATGTCATCTTCCGGCGGCTTGACACGGCTTTGTTTGCGTATTTTGCTTTTGGATGCGATCTTTGGAACCCTTTTGGGGAAGAGATTGCGCAGGGCGTTCTCAGCCTTGCGTTTGTATGAGCTTTTTGGATAACCCTTGATAATCCGCTTGTAAATATCGAGAGCGGCTTTTTTATCAGATGCCTTGAATGAACGCCGGTAAAGCTCCTGATACAGCGTGCCGGACATATAAAGCCCGGCGGCCGCCCATGGACCGGAAGGATTATGCTTGTAAACCGCCTGAAACTTTTCGATACACCCAAGCCAGTAACATCTGTATTTCTGTTTTTTTGGACTGTGGCGAAGTTTCTTGTAACAGGAT
>JAUVTO010000175.1 GCA_030601485.1 Desulfobacterales bacterium
TGATGAGCAGATCATGATTCAGAGCATGGCCAGGGAATTTTCAAGGAAAATCGTGGCGATTACTGCCGCGGAACGGGATCGTACCAAGGAATTTCCGTCTGAAAATCTCAAAAAGATGGGGGAACTGGGACTTATGGGAATGATGGTTCCTTTTGAGTATGAAGGCTCCGGTGCCGATACCGTGAGTTATGTACTGGCACTTTCCGAAATTGCCTACTCCTGCGCTTCGACTGCCGTTGTTATGTCGGTTCACAATTCCATCGTGTGTGAAAGCATCTACCGCCTGGGAACCGAATATCAGAAAGAAAGATTTTTAAAACCGCTTGCAAAAGGGGATATCATCGGCGCCTTTGCCATGACCGAACCCCATGCGGGTTCCGACCCTGTAAGGCAGTCGACCACTGCCGTACGTAAAGGTAACGAGTATATTTTAAACGGCACAAAACGGTTTACCACATCGGGCAAAAATTCCGGGCTGACTATTGTCACAGCCAAAACAGATGAAACCAAACGCCACCAAGGCATCAGTGCATTCCTGGTTGAAAAAGAAACACCGGGGTTCATTGTGGGAGACGAAGAAGATAAAATGGGGCTTCGTGCTTCCGACACAACGGATCTTATTTTTAACGAGTGTAAGGTGCCTGCTGAAAACATGCTGGGGAAGGAAGGAGACGGCTTTAAGATTGCCATGAAAGCGCTTGACGGAGGGCGCATCGGTATCGCGGCCCAGTCGGTGGGTGTGGCCCGGGCGGCATTCGATGCTGCCGTCAAATATGCCAAAAAAAGGGAGCAATTCGGCCAGATGATTTCCAAATTTCAGGGCCTGCGATGGATGATTGCGGATATGGCCACGGAAATAGAGGCGGCCCGACAGTTGATGCTTTCTGCTGCTGCCATGAAAGATCGCGGCGAAAAATTTACGGCCCAGGCATCCATGGCCAAGCTTTTTGCTTCTGAGATGGTTAACCGGGTCACCGCAAAAGCCTTGCAGATACATGGTGGATACGGATTTATCAAAGACTATCCGGTTGAGCGATTTTACAGGGATGCCAGGGTGTTTACCATTTACGAAGGGACTTCGGAAATCCAACGGGTGGTCATATCCAACCACATATTAAAGGATAAGCGCCGCCCCTGACCAAAATTTCTCATGAATAATTTAACGTATCGAAAATTCTACAACTTATTGCAAGTAAAGAATCCTGACCCAGAGGGCCAGGTTTTCTATGTTAGAATAAACCCATGCATGATATTAATTTTACCCACGAGCACGAACTTAAAGAACATGATTTTTTAGGCTGCTGTAAGGATTGCCAGGCCAGCCTGGATATTATAAAACCCCACATCATGGGATTTGCCGAACGGATTAAAAAGTCTACCCGAAAGATGCTGGGGGCACTTGAGCCCGAGGATCTTTATCGGCTCTATCAGATCCTGGATGATCTGGCCCACATGGAGACCGGCACACATCTTGCGGGGCTGATCCTGGACGAGCCGGATATCCGGCGGGAACTTCCGGTGATCCGATCCTATTATTCCGCATTTTTCAGTATCCATGAAAAATATTTGGCAGAGGCGTTGCTCAAATCGAAAGACCCTTGGGAAACCCTGAAATCTTTTCCCTTTTATCCGCGATATGAGGCCCTGGTGAGAAGTCAGATCGAGGCCGTACATACCGCACCTGGAAGCAGGCTGGCATTTATCGGATGCGGTTCTGTGCCCATGACTCTGATTCTCTTGAGCCGCCTGTACGGCATCCGGTCCATCGGCCTGGATAACTCTGCCGAAACCGTCAATTTGTCAAAAAAGGTGATCCAATGTCTTGGACTGGAAAAAGAAGTCGAAATTATCCAGGGGGATGATTCCGAGCTTCAGGGTTCGGATTGGGACCTTGTGCTGGTTGCGGCCCTGGCGGAACCCAAGGCCCGTATCTTTCAAACGCTTCGCAAAATTCTGAAAGAACGAAAAGAGCATGTTCCCGTTATTTTCCGGACATACACCGGAATGCGCGCCGTCCTGTATGAACCGGTGCAACCCGGCGACATCCAAGGATTTACAATTGTCAAGGAGATTCTTCCCACAGGGCGGGTTAATAATACAACCATTTTTGCGGAGCTGGATGAATGAAAGAGAACGAATTCGAATCAATCAAAAATGAGTTTTTGAATATTTATACCGCCATCTGCGATCTAACGGATGATGAAATTCTTAACGGTCCTGAAGATATCTTCCGTTCTCATTTTGAAAGACTGCAGCGCCTAATCGCAAGGGATGTTGATGATCATCTGGCGGACGAGCTGCTTTACGACCGGGAATTCCGGTCGATCACAAAACGCATCTCCCATCTGAAAACACTTAACGGGCTTAGAATGGAGATCAAGTATGCACAGTCGATTATCACCGCACCCAATCCGTGGATCTCGGTCCAAGGTTTTATCTATTATCCTAATTATCTCCGGCTGGCGGATATGGAATACCGGGGAGCAGAGCTGAAACCCGGGGACCGGGTGGTGTTTCTGGGAAGCGGCCCGTTGCCCCTCTCCCTTATCTGCCTTTGCAAACAATACGGCGTCCAAGGCATCGGCATTGAACAGGTGCCGGAATATGCGGAGCTTTCCCAAAAGCTTATTGAAGCCCTTGAATTAACCGAGCACATTCAAATTGTTCAGGGAAACCATTTTTCTTTGCCGCTTAATAAAGAATGCATGCTTGTGATGGTGGCCGCCGATGCAGGTCCCAAGGATGAAATCTTTGCCCATCTTGAAAAAACGCTTCCGAATGGAGCAAGACTTTCTTGCCGAATCTATGAAAAAGGTTTAAGACGTCTTATGGATGACCAGGCGGCTTTCGATCCTCCTCCTGCGTTTAAAGAATACTTGCGCATCCGCCCGGAACCACCGGTGAATAACACTTCGGTTTTTCTGATAAAAACTAAGTTTCATTTTTCAAATTTCCGTTGGAGATCAAATGCCTGAAGAATTACTGAATATCACGGAATCGGTTCCGACCCCTTTTCTTCTCGTGGAAGAGGAAATCGTCAAAAAAAATATCAACCGCATTCATGATTATGCAAACCAGTATGGATTTGCGGTTCGCCCCCATATCAAAACCCACAAATCGCTTGGAATAGCCCGCATGCAGCTCGGTTCCGGTGCGGTCGGCCTGGCGGTTGCAAAAGTCGAAGAAGCCGAAGTCATGGCAAGGCTTGGACCTGTTGATATTACAGTGGCATATCCTGCAGTCGGATCAGCCCGCACGGAGCGTCTCGCCAAGCTGTCTCTGAAACAAAATATAAGGGTTGCGGTTGACTCCGAGTATCTCCTTAACGAGCTCGGAAGTGCGTCGCTCAAACACGACACCATCATTGGAATTCTGGTTATTTTTGACACCGGACTTCACCGTTGCGGAACCGCCGATCCCGGGCAAATCGTAAAGCTTGCTCAGCATGCAGAAACACACCCAGGTCTTGGTTTTGACGGCGTCCAAATGTATCTCGGACATCTGTACGGAGACGCCGCCGGAAACCCGCAAAGTTTTGAGCGAATAAATCAGATATGGGAACCGGTATATGAAGCCCTGTGCACCGCCGGTCTTCAACCTGAAACCGTCTCTTCGGGCTCAACGCCGTCCCTTAAAAACACGCACCTTGTCAGCCATGTCAACGAAATCCGGGTGGGAACCGCTGTTCTGAACGATTATTTTGTGCTCAAGTTTGACCATTGCGGCCTCAAAGACTGTGCCGCCCGTGTGGTGGCAACAGTCATTTCGGACGTGGTCCCGGGCCGGGCGATCATCGACGCCGGCTCAAAAGCCCTTTCGGCAAAACAGTTATTACGTCATGAGAACCTTGAAATGGGGTTTATTGTCGAATACCCGGATGCCAGGATAACCCGCCTGCACGAAGAACACGGCTGGGTGGATGTGAGTCGTTGCAATCCTGCGCCGAGTATAGGGCAGCGGCTGAGTATTATCCCGGTAAATGTGAGCCTTTGCGTTAACCTGTACGATCATTTCTATCTGATCACTCCCGGCGGCATCCTGCGAAAAGAACGGGTTGACGCAAGAGGATGCCTTGTCTGAAATCACCATCTAAGGGTTCTCGAAGAAATAAATTTACATTTTCAGGAGTCGAGGCGCCCGCATGGCAAGGCGCGGGGAGGGCGAATAGCTGGCTATTTAACCGACGAGCAACGCAGCCAGGCGGGATGGATCGGCGCATTAAAATGTGAAGTT
>JAUVTO010000111.1 GCA_030601485.1 Desulfobacterales bacterium
TAAAAGCAACCACAGGAAGCAAATCCGTCCGTTCATTGTTGCGCAAACGTTTTAATACTTCCAAGCCATCTAATTTTTGAAGATTCAAATCCAAAAGAATAACGTGAGGCATTTTGATCGCTTCACGGTCCGCATAGATCCTGGTTCCGAACAAATAGTCAAGCGCTTCGGCCCCATCCCTCGCAACCACCACCTTATTTACAAAATTATTTTTTTGGAATGTACCAAGTACCAACCGTTCATCGTCAGGATTGTCTGTAACCAGCATGATTATTTTCTCATCTTTTTTACTTCTTCTGTCCTCACCGCCGCGTCTTTCTATTCCGTTGTAATTGGGATCATCTTTCTGCCTGCGATCATAATCCTCAATCATAATCCCATCCATAACTTTTTCCCGACGGTTCTTAGTTTTTTTCCAAACATAAATTTTATTATCGTGACTCATATCTTTATCTCCACAAGTGGTGTTTATGACTCAATCGCCCTGCCAAAGATTATTGAGAGCTGAAAAGATGCATGTGCACCTGAGAACCCAAACTGACTAATACTGACGGCTTCGTAAAAAGTCCAACTTCTGCGTTGTGCTGCATACTTCGTCACTTCAGCGTACTATAAGTACGCCTCATTCCTCAGGAATTGCGCGCCTTGAATTTGGAGCTTTTTACTTTGCCGTCGGATTTTGACTTTTTACGAGTTCATCAATACTAGTGGTGCAAAAATTGTGCAAAGTTTAACATTTTAAATTAAAAAATAGAGAAAACGTTAGATATCCTATAGTTAACTTAAATGCGTGAATTGTTAGACTAAAAGCGCATGACAATATTTTACAATAATTGGCTATTTTCTGACAGTTTTTACAATATGTTGGGGAAACATTAGGTAAAAAAATTATGAACTATTACGAAAAATAAATTTGAGATTTGTTTCAGCTTATTGGTGTTTGACTTTCTTGTATTCACCGATGCTGGTTTCGATTTGGCATGAATATATGAGAGTTTGGAGGAGTAAATAGTTGACGGTCTCGTAAAAAGTCCAACTTCTGCGTTGTGTTGCATTTCGTAATCATTCAACGTACGAAAAGTACGCCTCATGATTACGAAATTTGCACGCCTTGAATTTGAACTTTTTACGAAACCGTCTAAATCGGACTTTTTACGAAACCGTCAAAACTGATGGTTCCTTTTTGTAAAGATATTACTTGCGGTCATAGAATTAGTATTAGTAATGAGTAAAACAGATCAAATACCTTTTTGCCTGAACGGCTTCCTTTGAAAATTGGACGATTTTTCAAACGGCCCATTTTTTTTCGCCGGAACAGGAAGAAACGGATTTTAAAATTTATTATATAATGATAACAGATAGATGAAAAATATACATGCTCTTTTACAGCTGTGAAACCGCAACGGTCGGGCCTAAAAACAAAATAGAAAAATGTTTGTGAAAACCCTTGACAATCCTTTTTGTTTAAATTACTTAAATCGCAATTTCTAATCATGACGGTTATATTATAGTAAATAGTTAATATATTCATATGGTTAAGAAAGAGTATTGCTAATGGCCGTACCAAAACGCAAGGAATCTAAGTCAAAGCGGAATAAACGACGAATTCACCAGAAAGTTGCAGTTCCCAATAGAATAAATTGTCTACAATGCGGAGATGCAATGCTTTCTCACCATGCACGCCCCTATTGCGGTACTTACAAGGGCCGTGCTGTAATTGGAACCGAATAATGACGGTTTTGTAAAAAGTCATTTTTTCTCACTTCAAAAATGTTCCATATCCTTCGGAAAAAACTTTTTACGATTTCATCACTAAAAAAGCTATGAGGAAAAAAATAGATGACCTCACATACAAACGAGGCAGACCCTGTGCTAATAGGATTGGATTCCGAGTCGAGACAGATGGTTATAGAGACGGTCAGGCAGCTTAAGAATCGTCTTTTAACCCGTGAAAAAATTCTTGAATATGACAAAAATGAAATTTTCCCGGAAGAGACGATCCGCGAAATAATGGGACCTGACATTGGCCTGCAGCTCCTTTTTATCTCTGAAGATTATGGCGGAATTGGAGGCGGTACCAGAGACTGTTGCGCGGTGATTCGTGAAATGTGTAAGATATGCTTGGGGATAGGCACCGCTTTTTTTGCCATCCAGCTCGGTGCCGACCCGATAATTGTGGGGGGTACCGAAGAACAGAAAGCAAAATGGCTCGGTGCCATTGCCGAGGGGAATACCCTTGTGGCCTATGCTGTGACAGAACCAGATGCCGGCAGCAACCTTGCGTCACTTAAGACCAAAGCGGAACCGGTAACAAATGATTCCGGAGAAATAACAGGATATACCATTAACGGGACCAAGCAGTTTATATCTACCGGAGGATATGCCGATTTCATTACCCTGCTGGCTAAAACACCGGAAGGCCCTGCATTTTTTATCGTGGAAAAGGGGACACCGGGCTTTGTTCAGGGCAAGGGTGAGGATAAGCACGGTATCCGGGCTTCAAACACATCTCCACTGTCTTTTACGGATGTGTTTGTTCCGGCTGAAAATCTCATCGGCTTGGTTCCCGGCAAGGGTATGAAACAAGCCAACAAAGTTTTTGGATATACCCGGCTGATGGTTGCCGCCATGGCCCTGGGGCCTTGTGAAGCGGCTCTTGAGATCGTGATTCCGTATGCAAAAGAGCGGATTCAGTTCGGATCTCCGCTTTCAGAAAAACAGGGGTACACTCACAAGCTTGTTGTTCCCCATGCCGTAAGACTCCAGGCCGCAACCACCTATATGGACGAAATCGCTCTCAGACTCGATTCAGGCGAATCCGACCTTCATGTGGAAGGTTCCATTGGCAAACTGTTTGCCACCGAGGCCGCCAACAGGGCCGCCGACGATGCTATCCAGGCACTGGGTGGTTATGGGTATATGACCGAGTTTGAAGTGGAGAAGATCAAGCGGGATGTGAAGATCACCTGCATCTATGAAGGAACCAGCGAAATTCAGCAGAGTATTATCAGCACATTCCGCTGGAAAGAAACCCGCAAAACCAAGGGCGGATTTTATGAAGCCATCTGCCGGGAAATGGAAAACATGGATAGCGATGTAAACGATGCCGGATGTCGGTTTTACGGTCTCGCGGCCGAAGTCTTGAATAATACCGTTATGCTGGTTCATGACAACCGGCTGACCCGCAAACAGCATGTCATGTTTTCTCTGGCTGATATGATGACCCATGTGGAGATCGGGGCCAGCCTGGCGCGTAAGGCCGTGGCCCTTTCAAAAGCCGGTGACCCGGAAGCCGAAAAGGTCAAAGCCATGTCCAGGATTTTTGCCGATGAAGTTGCACAACTTGTTTCCCGGAACGCGCTGAATATCCTGATGGGTTCCGGTGTATTTGATCAAAAGGCGGCCCGTGATTTTATGGAAAAAAATTCTTATAACCAACTGGTTTGCAGCAGCCTAAATGTCATAAATGACATGGATCTGGTTGCAGACATACTGTTTGCGAGGCAATCATGACGGAACAAAAACAACGCATTGTTGTGGTTACGGGTGGTTCGAGGGGTATTGGCAGGGCTATTTGTATATCACTGGCAGCACCGGACACCCACATCTATTTTAATTATTTTTCTCCAAGTGATCCGGATGCTGAAGCTGCCGCTGCTGCTGAAACCGAGAAACTTGTAGCCGATGCCGGAGGCTCGGCAGTCAGCAGTAGTGTTAACATTGCCGAAGAAAAAGAAGTGGTGAGCTTTTTCGAAGAAATTTTAGACAAATCCGGGCGGATAGATGTTCTCGTAAATAACGCCGGTATAACCAAAGACGGTCTTTTGGTGCGTATGAAGGAAAAGGACTGGGATGCTGTTTTAAATATTAATTTAAAAGGGGCTTTTACGTGCACGAGAATTGCTGCAAAAGCCATGATGAAGCAGCGTTATGGCCGTATTATTAATATGGCGTCGGTTGTGGGAGTCACCGGGAATGCGGGACAGGCAAATTATTCGGCATCAAAGGCAGGTTTAATTGGACTCACGAAAACAGCTGCCAAAGAACTTGCTCCGCGTGGCATTACAGTCAATGCAATCGCTCCGGGTTTCATAGAAACGGATATGACGGCGTTACTTTCAGAAAAAGCAAGGAATGCAATGCTGGACCAGGTCCCGCTGGGACGGGCGGGGCAACCTGAAGATGTTGCGGCTGTTGTTGCTTTTCTGGCTTCTGAAAGTGCATCTTACTTAACCGGCCAGGTAATTCATGTAAGTGGTGGAATGTATATATAAAAGGGGGTAAACAGAATGTCCATTGAGGATAAAGTAAAAAAAATAATTGCAGAAAAGCTGAGTGTTGATCTTGAAGAAGTTGTTCCGGAGGCGTCCTTTGTGGATGACCTTGGCGCAGATTCACTCGATCTTGTAGAATTGATCATGTCCATGGAAGAGGAGTTCGATATTGAAATTCCTGATGAAGAGGCAGAAAAATTGCTGACGGTCAAAGACGCTTTCGATTTCATTAATGCACATTAATGAAATCGAAACTCCGGCGAATCAGTTGGATTAAAACCTGAATTTTGCAAAGGTCGGGTTTGCTGAAGATACAAGGCAGCAAGGGCGGAGACGTGGTAGACGGCTTCACGTCCTTGCCCGTCCGCCTATATTTGTGCCATAGGCAATTCGCCCCATTGGCCTCCGGGGCCTCGCTTCCAGTCCGTAGGGCTTACAGGCCGGAGGGTAGGACCTACGCCCCGGAGGGAAAAATAGAATGATGCAATAAACAGGTTGCCATTAAGAGATTTGTGACCTGGATCCCGCTTACAGCGTGATAGAATTTTCGAGATGTTACTATTATGGTTGATACGGAGACCGTTTTGGACCGGCGGGTCGTTATTACGGGTTTGGGGCTTGTAACGCCGCTGGGTATCGGCGTTGAAGAGACGTGGACTGCGCTGTGTGAAGGCAAATCAGGTATAGGCGAGATAACCCGGTTCGATGCATCCGGATTTGACACTCAGATTGCCGGAGAAGTTAAGGATTTTCACCCAGAGGATTTTCTTCCCAAAAAAGAAGCAAAACGCATTCAATCGTTTATAGCCTACGCTGTTGCAGCATCCCGAATGGCCCTGGAAGATTCGGGGTTAATTATAGACAGTACCAACCAAAACAGGGTCGGTGTTCTCACAGGATGCGGTCTGGGCGGGCTTCAGATACTCGAACAAACCGCTGCGATACTGAAAAAGAAGGGACCCAAACGGGTATCGCCATTTTTTATCCCCATGATGATAGGGAATATGGCTCCGGGTATGATTGCCATCTATTTGGGTGCGAAGGGACCCAATTCTTCAATTGCAACCGCATGCGCTGCAGGCACACATGCGATCGGGGACGCATTTAAAATCATTAAGAGAGGCGGTGCGGATGCCATGATAACCGGTGGTGTAGAGTCTGTTATCACACCCACCTGCATTGCCGGTTTCAATGCCATGAAAGCCCTTTCTGTCCGGAACCATGAACCTGAAAAAGCATCCCGTCCCTTTGACCGTGACCGTGATGGTTTTATCGTGGGTGAAGGATGCGGAATTCTCATATTGGAAACACTTGAGGGGGCCTTAAAAAGAGGTGCCAGAATTTATGCTGAGATATGCGGGTATGGTATGAGCGGAGACGGGTTTCATATGGCAGCGCCTGCTCCGGATGGCGAAGGCGCGGCCCGATGTATGGCTGCAGCAATTGATGATGCGGGAATTTTATATAACGCCGTCGATTATATCAATGCCCACGGCACGTCAACGCAGCTTAATGATGTTTACGAGACGCAAGCCATCAAGTCTGTATTCAGGGAAAAAGCATACTCACTGGCAATAAGTTCGACCAAATCGATGACCGGCCATCTTTTAGGTGGTGCCGGTGGAATTGAAACCGTTTTCACAGCACTTACCATTCATGAAGGCATTATTCCGCCGACAATAAATCTTGATAACCCAGACCAGGATTGCGATCTTGATTATGTTCCAAACACCGCCAGAAAGACAAATGTCAAACTCGCCATGACTAATTCCTTTGGTTTTGGGGGGACAAACGCGGCATTGATACTCAGTAAATACAACGAATAAATTTGACGGTCTCGTAAAAAGTCCAACTTCTGCGTTGTGCTGCATTTCGTAATCATTCAACGTACGAAAAGTACGCCTCATGATTACAAAATTTGCACGCCTTGAATTTGAACTTTTTACGA
>JAUVTO010000049.1 GCA_030601485.1 Desulfobacterales bacterium
ATGCGCATTTTGAAAAAAAAGGTTCAAAATGACGGGCTTTTTAAACGATTAAAAATGAAGAAAGCTTATGAAAAGCCGAGTGAACACCGGCGCCGCAAACAGCGCGAATCTTTACGGAGACAGAGAATTGCGGCTTCCAGAAACAGATACCGCAGAAGATAATATCAAATCTTAATTCGTTTTTTGAACCCGGCAAATATATTAATTCTGCCGGGTTTTTTCTGTGAAAATGACAACAAAAGATTCCTACAACAATTGTTTGAATGCGATATATAGTCTGAGAAGATATGGCATTATACTTGGGTTAGATACGATTAGAAATATTCTTCAAGGCTTGGGGAATCCGCAGGATACATTTAATTCCATTCATGTGGCCGGGACCAACGGAAAGGGATCAATCGCTTCCGCTCTTGCCACAATTCTCCATATCTCCGGATACAATGTCGGACTTTATACATCCCCGCATCTCATCAGGTTCAATGAAAGAATCTGTATAAACAACCGGCAGGTTTCTAATGAGGATGTGGTTGCATCTTATGAGGCCGTGAAAAGCGCACATAACGGCTCCCGAGAACCGACCTTTTTTGAGTTTGCAACTGCCATGGCCTTTTATGAATTCGGAAAGAAGAATGTCGATTGGGCCGTCATCGAGACCGGTATGGGGGGGCGGCTTGACGCGACCAACATCATAAAACCGGCCCTTTCTATAATAACAAATATATCCCTTGAACATAAAACCTTTCTGGGGAATACCATCGCCGAGATTACCCGGGAAAAAGGGGGCATTATAAAAAATAAGGTTCCTGTTGTAACCGGCGTAAAACAAAAAAATGCGATTTCCGTGTTAAAAACCATCGCTGATTCTAAATTTGCACGGTTTCATCGCTTTGGAGACGCATTCCGTGTTCGAAGAACCAATGGAACATTTAACTATTTTGGATTAGAGAATGTATGGCGAAACATACAGACCGGGTTAAATGGCGTCCACCAGATCGATAACGCAGCGCTGGTTCTTGCTTCATGTGAAATACTGAACAAAAACAATCTCGGGCTTACCCTGCAAAACATCAAGAACGGCCTGGTACAAAACAGATGGCCGGGAAGACTGGAGATCGTCTCCGAATCTCCGCTCATCCTTCTTGACGGCGCCCATAATTTCATCGCCGCTCGCAATCTTGCAGGATATCTGTCCGAGAATCTTTCTGATCGAAACATAACGCTGGTTATCGGTATGCTGGATGACAAGCCCTGTGCTTCCATGCTTAAAAGCCTGATTCCTCTCTGTAGTAAAGTCATATTAACATGCCCGAAAATTGATCGGGCCTTACCTCCGGAAAAGCTTTACCCCATCGCAAGAGAAATGATTTCTGACATACATATCATCCCTGATGTTGATAAAGCCGTGATACATGCAATTGAATCCGCATCACTCAAAGATGCAATCTGTATCGCGGGTTCTCTTTACGTGGTTGGCGAAGCAAAAGAATTATTTGAGAAGAATGCCGATTTGTTGAGCAAAAACCAATAGCCCGGTTATTATAAAACCTAAATTCTGCGTCAGGATTGACATATCAGCACCAATGAACTATTTATCCGAATGAAACCAACCGTGCGCCCGTAGCTCAGTGGATAGAGCGTCAGCCTCCGGAGCTGAAAGCCGCTGGTTCGAACCCAGCCGGGCGTACCATAATAAAATTAGTGGTTTGTGACATTTCGTAATTCCCACTTTTTTTCTGAAAAAATCAATCCACATCATCATACCCGACAAATAAAAAGAAAATCAGGTTCAATAAAGCTCCTTGCGTATATAATCAAGGAACGGCTTCAATAACTCTTTACAATGACAACATTTATTTCTCTTTATGAACCCCACTGACTTTACCTCCTTAGGTCAATGTTAAGAAAAATGTGTTGATTGTCGCCTTGGAATAAACTGGGAAAAGAAAAATAAGGAAGAAAATGGAAGAAGATCTTTTAAGTATGCCTCAAAATCGAGGGCCTTTTGGCGATCTATGAAGGCAATGGCTGTTTTGATTCGCCAAGGTTTGAATTTTGATGTGTGGGGATTTTGTCCGCCTTTCGCATCTTTACTACGTTTTGAAGCGAAAGCTGGTCGGGGCGGAGGGATTTGAACCCCCGACTTCCTGCTCCCAAAGCAGGCGCGCTGCCAGGCTGCGCCACGCCCCGATGACTCACGATATTTACCATGCTTTCATTAAGCATGCAAGCAGATAAGTCGATTAACGAACTTTTTCAAAAAAATCGTCTATGCCGTTTCGGATGCCCTGGGCGATATTAGATAACACACTGATATCTCGTAATGATTTTTCTTCAGCGGGGTTAGTAATATATCCTATTTCGAGGCAGACTGCGGGCATATCCGCCCCTTCCAGAACCATTAGCGGTGCACCCAGCATTTCACTTTTTTTGAATACTGTCTGTTCGTTGATACGATTTAGCATCAATTGGGCAAAAATTTTGCTTGATGTTTGATGCCTGTTTTGAATATTGGACCAGGGAGATCGGTTATCAATTCTTTCAAACGGTTTAGAGGGCTCGGTGTCAGGTGTTAAAGCCGGCCCTGAAATTTCCTTGAAAAAATATAAAGTTATGCCGCTTGCTTGATGAAGAAAGCTTCCGCCGGAATGAATGCTGATGAAAAGGTCTGCTTTTACATGGTTGGCCATGGATGTTCGGGAAGGAATATTTAGAAAATAGTCATCGGTTCTGGTAAGAATTACTCGGCAAGTATTCTCCAATTCTGCCGCCACCATTCTGGCAAGGTCCAGAGTCACATTTTTTTCAAAAGTTCCTTCCGGACCCAATGCCCCATTGTCATATCCTCCATGGCCCGGATCTAACACAATGGTTTTTTTTTGCTTTGCAAAAATCGGTTTTTTTGGGTTTGCTTGTAATGTCTTGGGGCATATAAGAATGATCCCTAAAAAAATTAAAAAGCAATAACATTTTATAGAAAATGGGTTATAACCTGCTGACATAGAAGACACTTTTGTTACTCTACTTGACACGAATTGGATTTGACATTATAATTTGGGTTTGTATTTTCTTGAAATTTAATATATTCAAATATATTGTCAAGTTATAGTTTACAGTTCTATTCAACCCGTTTTTTTAACATGAAAAAACGGGGTAGCGGCAAAATTTAAATGCCCCTATAGCAGACACCGTATTAATTTGCGAGAGTGGCGGAACTGGTAGACGCACTGGACTTAGGATCCAGCTCTGGCAACAGAATGGGAGTTCAAGTCTCCCCTCTCGCACCAGTTTTTTAATTTATGCTAACTTGTTAGAAAGGATTTTTATGAAAGTTACGGTAGAGAGTGTGAGCAGCGTTAAAAAGATAATGAATGTTGAGATTCCTGAAGAAACGGTTGTTCGTGAACTGAACGATGCCTATAAAAAGCTCAAGAAAACAGCTAAAATAAAAGGTTTTCGCACGGGAAAGGCACCGCGTTCGGTTTTGGAACGGTTGTTTAAAAAAGATGTCCACAATGATATATCTTCCAAGCTCATTCAGGATTCTTTTATCCAGGCGCTCAAGGAAGCCGATCTCGATATTGTGGCAAAGCCGGATATTGATCCGCCCGGGCTCGATGAAAAGGGGCCTTATAAATATGCTGCCACGGTGGAGATAAAACCCGAAATCGAGGAAATCGATTTCAAAAACTTAACCCTGAAAAAATTTCTCTACCATGTTACGGATGAAGAAATGGACGTACAGCTTAAAATGCTCCAGAAAAAGTTGGCGAAACAAAATCCCATAGCAGAAGATCGAAGGGTCCGGGAAAACGATTTTGTTTTGATCGATTATCAAGGATTTAAAGACAGCAAACCCTTTGCCGAAACCCAAAAAACCGAAAACCATGCCATGAAAGTTGGCGAGGGCCAAATTTTAAAGGAATTTGACGATCAGTTAATCGGAATGAAAACGGGTGATAACCGGGAAATCAAGGTAAAATTTCCGGAAGATTATTTTAATAACAAGCTGGCCGATTCGGAGATAACTTTTCAGGTAACGCTCCATGAAATCAGGGAAGAGGTGCTTCCGGAGATTGATGACGAGTTTGCCAAAAATTTTGGGAAGTATGAAACATTAGACAACCTGAAAGATGCCATAACCAAGAACTTGGATGAGGGCTACGCCAAGAGAGCAGAGCAGGAGATGAATGAGCAAATTTTTAAGAGCCTGATCAAAAAGACCGAGTTCGAGTTGCCGGATTCAATGGTCAACTATGAACTGGAAGGGATTATTAAAGAGGTTGAACGGACTTTGGCTTATCATAATAAGTCAATGGAAGATCAGGGACTGTCCAGAGAAATACTTGTGGAAAAACAGCGTGAAACAGCCGAAAAAAAAGTGAGAAGGCATCTGATTTTAGACAAGATTGTCGAGCAGGAAAATATAACCCTTTCGGATGAAGAATTAGAAAATGGTTTTGAGGAGATGGCCCAAGGTTTCAATCAATCGGTTGAAGAAATAAAAAAGTATTATAATCAGAATAATGATAATCTCGAATTTTTTAAACAAACGCTACTTGAAAAACAGGCTATCGAACTTATTATTAAAAATAGTGCCATAGAAGATGTAGAGCCCAGCTTAGAGCAACAATCTGAAATTTAGATCCAACTGTTTCAAAGAACTAAATTGTTGCGAATAAAAAATCCAAAGTGATAAAGGAGACGATTTGTGCCACTAATACCCATGGTTATAGAGCAGAGCAGCAGAGGTGAACGCGCCTATGACATATATTCGAGGCTTCTCAAAGACAGAATCATTTTCCTTGGAACGGCTATTGATGATGAGATTGCAAATCTTTTGATAGCACAACTTTTGTTCCTCGAATCCGAAGATCCTGACAAGGACATCAATTTTTACATCAATTCCCCTGGAGGTATCGTGACAGCCGGTTTGGCGGTATATGATACCATGCAGTACATTAAACCGGATATTGCCACCGTATGTATCGGCCAAGCAGCCAGTCTTGGGGCGCTTTTACTAACTGCCGGAACAAAAAGCAAGCGCTATACTCTTCCCAATGCAAGGATTTTGATCCACCAGCCCATGGGAGGATTTCAGGGGCAAGCATCAGATATAGAAATACAGGCCAAAGAGATCCTTCGTATGAAGGAGACCCTGAATCAAATTCTGGTAGTGCATACCGGAAAAGATTTAGCGCATATACAGTCTGATACGGACCGTGATTTTTTCATGACCGGTCAAGAGGCCAAAGAATACGGGATCGTCGATCACGTTATCGTTAACAGAGATGATCTAGATAAAATAGAAAAGGCGGAGGATTAAAATGTCAAAAAAAGGGGATATGAACGACAATCTCTTTTGCTCGTTTTGTGGAAAAAACCAGAAAGAGGTGCAGAAACTGATTGCCGGTCCCGCGGTATATATTTGTGATGAATGCATACAGCTATGCAGTGAAATCATTGAAGAGGAAAGAGAAAAAGATATAGACGGTATGGAGCAACTCCTTTTTCCAAAAGAGATAAAGGCAATGCTCGATGATTACGTGATTGAACAGGATGCGGCAAAGAAGATTCTTGCTGTTGCCGTTTATAATCATTACAAGCGTCTTGATTCTTCGATCAGAACAAACGAGGTTGAAATTCAGAAAAGCAATGTCCTCCTTATCGGGCCGACCGGTTGTGGAAAGACATTGCTGGCACAGACCCTTGCACGATTTCTAAATGTACCGTTTACCATTGCCGACGCCACCAGCCTGACGGAGGCCGGCTATGTGGGCGAGGATGTTGAAAATATCATCCTTTCCCTGCTTCAGAACGCAGATTACGATGTGGAAAAAGCCAGGCAGGGTATTGTTTACATTGATGAAATCGATAAGATTGCACGCAAATCCGATAACCCGTCCATTACCCGTGATGTTTCCGGAGAGGGGGTTCAGCAGGCATTATTGAAGATTATAGAAGGAACCACCGCCAGTGTACCGCCCAAAGGAGGACGAAAACATCCGCAGCAGGATTTTGTCAAGGTTGACACCTCTAACATACTTTTTATTTGTGGTGGGACCTTTACCGGGCTGGAGCAGATTATTCAGCGGCGTTTGGGCTCCAAAATCATGGGCTTTGGCGCCAAAATCTTAAAGCAGGAAGAAAAAAGTATCGGTGAAACCCTGCAGATGATTCAGCCCGAGGACCTGATCAAATACGGTTTGATTCCTGAATTTTTGGGTCGTCTGCCTGTTATTGCAACCCTTGGTGAATTGAATGAGCTTGCTTTGATAAGAATACTCAAGGAGCCGAAAAATGCCCTTATAAAACAGTTTTCAAAACTGATGGAAATGGAAGGTGTGAACTTAAGATTTACAGATAGCGCCCTTTCAGCCATTGCCAAAGAGGCATCGAAAAGAAAATCCGGCGCCAGAGGCCTTCGCTCCATTATAGAAAGCTCCATGATAGATATTATGTATGAAATTCCTTCTATGGAGAATGTAAAGGAATGTGTTATCGGAGAAGATACGGTGATCAATAAAGAGGATCCCATTTTGTTGTTTGAACAGCCAAAAAAACAAGCACAAGAAAGCTGATTAGAGGTATAACATATTACAATGATTAACTTGCCGAAATTTTTTAAGGATAATGATTCCGATTCGCAGGAGTTGCTGATTCCGCTGATTCCGCTTAGAGATATAGTGGTCTTTCCACACATGGTTGCTCCCCTTTTTGTGGGACGTTCAAAATCTGTGAAAGCCCTTTCCGATGCAATGAACAACGATAAAAGAGTGTTTCTTGCCACTCAAAAAAAGGCGGGTATTGACAACCCTACGGAAAAAGACATCAGCCAGATCGGGACCATTGCAAAGATACTGCAGCTTCTTCGGCTTCCGGATGGTACGGTAAAAGCTCTGATCGAAGGAAAATCCAGGGCTTCTATTGTCCGTTTTATTAGGAATCCGGACTTTTTGCAGGTGGTGCTGAAACCGATCGCTGAATCGGAGATATTGCCGGCCGAGGGCGAGGCTCTGAGCAGGGCTATTCATGATAGTTTCGATGAATATGCTAAAGCAAACAAAAACATCTCAAAAGATCTCGTGAAAACTGTTTCTGCCATCTCAGATCCTTCAAAGTTGGCTGATACTGTAGCAGCCCATTTTTCTTTTAAAATAGATGATAAACAGCGTCTGTTGGAAACGGTTGTTATGGAAGATCGGCTGTCTCTTCTGTTAAGCTTGATAAAGATGGAGATCGATATTTTCAAGATGGATCAGAGGATAAAAAACCGTGTCAAGAAACAGATGGAAAAAACCCAGAAGAATTATTATTTGAATGAGCAGATGCGGGCGATCAAAAAGGAGATCGGAACGGAGGATGAAAATAGAAACGAGCTGAATGATCTTGAAAAGCGAATTAAACGCAAACGGATGTCAAAGGAAGCCGCAGCCAAGATCAGACAAGAGTTCAAAAAACTTAAGATGATGACCCCTATGTCCGCCGAAGCAACGGTGGTTCGAGGCTATATTGATTGGTTGATCAGTCTTCCCTGGTTTGAAAAGAGCAAATTCCGAAAAGATATTGAAGAAGCAGATAAAATACTTGAAGAAGATCATTACGGGCTGGAAAAGCCAAAAGAGCGCATTCTTGAATACCTTGCGGTCCAATCTCTGGTCAACAAGATCCGTGGGCCGATACTTTGTTTTGTGGGACCGCCCGGTGTAGGAAAAACGTCTTTGGCCAAATCTGTTGCCAGAGCTACGGGAAGAAAATTTATACGACTTTCCCTGGGAGGTGTTCGGGATGAGGCTGAAATTCGGGGACATCGGCGCACCTATATCGGCGCAATGCCGGGTAAAATCATTCAGTCCCTAAAAAAAGTCGGTGTTAATAATCCGGTATTTTGCCTTGATGAAGTTGATAAAATGAGCATGGATTTCCGCGGCGATCCTTCAGCCGCTCTTTTAGAGGTCCTTGACCCGGAACAGAATTACAGCTTTAACGACCATTATCTTGATATAGATTACGATCTTTCGGACATTCTTTTTATTACCACAGCCAATACGTTGCCTGAAATACCACTGCCGTTACAGGACAGAATGGAAATTATTCGTTTGCCCGGATATGCCGAGTACGAAAAATATTATATCGCCAGAGATTTTCTTTTATCCAAACAGATCGAGATGAATGGACTTAAAGATAAGAATGTACATTTTTCCAAGGAAGCTGTTCTTACAATTATCCGGCGATATACACGAGAATCAGGAGTTAGAAACCTTGAGCGCGAAATTTCTTCAATCTGCCGTAAAATCGCCCGTAAAGTGATAAAAGATAAAGAGAGCAATGGTTTTAAAGTAACCGCAAAATCCGTGCAGAAATACTTAGGTCCCCCGCGCTTCAAAGAGCTCCAGATAGAGGAAAACGATCAAGTCGGAATTGTTACCGGGCTTGCCTGGACTCAAGTGGGTGGGGAATTGCTTTGTATCGAAACACTGATTATGCCCGGTAAGGGAAAGCTTGCTACGACCGGCAGACTGGGAGATGTGATGAAAGAGTCTGCTCAGGCAGCCGTGAGCTATGTCCGATCACGTGCCGAGCGTCTCGACATAGATAGAAAATTTTACAGGAAATTTGACATTCATATTCATATACCTGAAGGCGCCATTCCAAAGGACGGCCCTTCGGCAGGGATTGCAATGTGTACGTCCCTGGTTTCGGCCCTTCTGAAAAGACCGGTTTATCATGATATCGCCATGACCGGAGAAATAACTTTGAGAGGACGTGTTCTTCCTATTGGTGGAATAAAAGAAAAAATTCTGGCTGCTCACAGAGGCGGCGTCAAGAAAATCCTTATTCCTAAAGAAAATGAAAAGGATTTAAAGGATATACCCCCCACGGTTTTAAAAGAGGTTGAAATTGTTTTGGTGGAGAACATGGACGAAGTGTTGCCCCATTCGTTGATTTTAAATGAAGGGGACATTCTTTTTAAAGAAAACGACATGCCTTTTGATATAATGAAAAAAGAAATTGATCCTGAGCAACGGTCAGCTTTAATATAGATAAAATTTATACGGGATATTTTTTCAGAACAATTTAATCTTGACTTCATGGTGCTGAATTGTTAGCAGTAGCTTGTTTTAAAAAATTGCGTAACCTAAAATTTGGAAGCAAACCATAAGGGCGGATAGCTCAGTTGGGAGAGCATCGGCCTTACAAGCCGAGGGTCACAGGTTCAAGCCCTGTTCCGCCTACCAATGATTTCAAAGGGTTAGCCAATTGCGGTTAGCCCTTTTTCATTTTGTAAGGCCTCTGGGTGCAGATAGGGTGCATTTGGGTGCTTTAAAGATGGATCATCAAGCGCGTCAACTTCTGACTTTTTCTTCCCTGGCATCCAATGATAATAAACATCCCATGTGAACTTTACAGAATGATGTCCGAGCTGGCTTGAAACGTCAGCTATGTTATCACCCTTTGAAATTCTCATTGTGGCATATGTATGCCTCATGTCGTGGATACGGATTTCTCTCAAATCTGCTTTTCGTAGCGCTTTTTTAAATACTCTCCGGCGCCAGTTACTTACATCGATGATTTTTCCTTTTTCATTGGTAAAAACATACTCAGGCATATCTCCAAGGCCAAGAGCTAAACCTTTTTTTTTGCTTATAAGCTCATGGGCTTTCAAGACTTCGGAAAGTTGAAGACTCATATCAACGCGCCGCCCCTTTTTGTTTTTAGGTGTTGAGATCCTGTTCCTGACATAAGACCGTTTAACTTCGATAAAGCGCCCATTATAATCTAGGTCACCCCACTTCAAAGCCAATGCCTCACCAATGCGCAACCCGGTTCTTGCAAGCAGCATAAACAGAGTGTAATGCTCTGAAAAATGCTCATAAACCTCATCCAGTAAAAACCTTAATTCATCCGATGTTAAAGGGTTAACATCCGCTTTTTGGTCTTTTGCTTGTAGAAAACCCTTTCCCAAGCGTTGAGCCGGATTTGCTTGGATTATCTCATCATCAAGAGGCAAATTTAAAACCCCACTAAGGCAGTTTCGGAGATGTGCAACTGTGCTTGAAGCATAGCCATCATTTAATTTGCCATGCAAAAAGTTCTTAACTTGGCCACGTGTGATCTCTGTGATTCTTAAATCACTAAAAACCGGAAGTATGTGGATTCTAAGTATGTCCTGATAATCACGGATAGTTGATTCTTTACATGTAGCTGGTACAGTTATTTTTATCCAAGAATCTGCATACTCTTCAAAAGTAGAAACCGGCTTTGGATCATCAAAACCAAACTCCCCCAGCTGCAACTTT
>JAUVTO010000094.1 GCA_030601485.1 Desulfobacterales bacterium
TTGAATTAGAACTCTATCCTAACCATGCACCCAAAACGGTCAACAACTTCGTATTCTTGGCCGGAAAGGGGTTTTACGACGGGATGTCGTTTCACCGGGTGATCAGCAATTTCATGATCCAGGGCGGAGATCCAACAGGTACCGGTGCAGGGGGTCCCGGCTACAGTTTTGAAGATGAAGTAGCGGATAATCCGCTGACCCACGAAACAGGCGTAATTTCCATGGCCAACGCCGGGCCAAACACCAACGGGAGTCAGTTCTTTATCACGCATTCCCCACAGCCGCACTTGAACGGGAAACACACCGTATTTGGAAAGGTCGTTGGCAGCCAGAATGTGGTGGATTCAATTCGACAGGGCGATAAAATGCAACAGGTAAAAATAAGCGAGGGTTAGATGACGCAGAACGGGCTGGACCCGACACCTCGCAAATTATAGAAGACAATGTAATAATCAGTTCAAAGCACGGAGGTCTTCACAGTTTATACTCTTTCTGTGAAGGCCTCTATCGCTTTTTGGAGCATCCGGCGTATAAAGACCTCTTTGTCTTCCCGGGTGAGTTGGATGTAAGCATGATAGTCAGGATTTGACTCCGCCAATTCCGGCGGTTTTTCTCTGCATTTTATCCTTATGTTTTGAACATCCTGAACCAGTTCAATTAAACCGAATTTCTTTCCTTCAAAGGCTTTGATCCATTCCAATCGCCACATCATTTCAAAGCGTACCTGATCCGCCAAAAAGAGGTGGATGTCAACAACCAACATTTTATTTTCGTTATTTAAGTAGTGGAAGTTGGGTGCCGTTCCAAAATCAAGGACGCCCATAATTAATTCATAATACGCAAGGGAACTCGGTTCACCCGGCTGTGCCAGGTAATACAGTACTCTGTCTGAAAGATCTGAAAGGCGAGTTTTCAAGCCATAAGTTTGTCCAAAGCGTTTTTGCCAAGGGCCAAATATTCTTTTTTCCAGCGCAATGGTTCGATATAATTGAAGATTAATAATTTTTGTCATGGCAAACCAAGTGTCAGGCGTAGTCTGTTTTTTCACGAATTTTTTAAATGCAGATCTTTAAAATAGTTTGATTATAATTTCAATGGATTTTACATGGTTTGAAATCGATTTGTTTTAAAGAATTAAACGGTTACCCTTTGTATAATTTGAAAAAGATGAGTTTTGTGATCGAATAAAAAAAATACAAGAAGGCTTGACTCCATTAATCAATTGGTATATGGATTTTGCCCGATGACGCGATGACGCGATGACGCGATGACGGAAATACGGTCTATTTTGATACCATGATTTAATTTTATTGTGAAAGGAGGCTCTATAATGGCTTTTGTTGTTAGTGTTGACGAAGAAAAATGTGAAGGTTGCGAAGAATGTGTAGATGTTTGTCCTGTTGAAGTATTTGAGATGGAGGACGACAAAGCGGTTCCGGTAAATGCTGACGAGTGTCTGGGTTGTGAAAGCTGCGTTGAAGTTTGCGAAACCGGCGCAATTACAATTGAGGAGATATAAACAAGTTTTAAATGCATGTTCCCTGGTCCTTTTTCTTCACATGGACCGGGGAACGACTCCCACCACATGATTTCCTCCGCATATTTTTATTCCTTAAAAGAAAAAATTAAACAATGACCTGCTATTTGATTTTCACAACACCTCTGGGTCATATGGCGGTAATATACCGTGTAACACCGTTTGCTGTCATTAAAATTTTACTCCCCAGCCTGGAAAAAGAGAGCCTTGTCAAAGCCGTTGAAGCTTTTGGCCGGCAGGATACAGGTTTTCATGACAACGCCTTTGTGGTAAAAGAATCCATAATCGACTATTTCAAAGGAAAGCCCATACACCCCCCGTGGGGATGGTTGGAGATGGGCGGCCTTACAAAACTGAAGCAATCTGTCCTTGAAAGTACCGCCGATATCCCATACGGTGGATTGAGATCGTATAGAGATATCGCAGTGGCGGTTGGTCGTCCCCGTGCCTATCGATTTGTGGGCACAACGTTAGCAAATAACCCTTTCCCTATCCTGATACCCTGCCACAGGGTGATCCGAAGCGACGGTTCCTTTGGCCGATTTGGCGGAGGATCGGACCTGAAAAAAAAATTGATTGAACGGGAAGCCGGTTAAAGGTTACAACTTGCCGGGCAGGACCGGAATTTAGGACATCGGTCCGGACAGTTCACGAGCTTCAAGATACTCGATCCTTTCGAGCAATGGGGGATGGGAATAGTTGAAACAGACATAAAGCGGATGAGGGTTGAGGTTAGAAAGATTTTCTTTTGCCATTTTTTTCAGAGCTTTTGTGAGTGGTTTTGCGGTTTTTAAAACCCCGAGGGAGTAAAAATCCGCTTCCCTTTCAAATTTTCTGGAAATCGCCATCCCGATGGGGGACATAAAAAAGGTTAGCGGTTCCCAAAGGATGCCCACCAAAAACAGACCCACGTAGCACGGCATATTTGAAAAGCCGAAACTATTGTACATAACCTCCCAGGTTAAAAGCTTTGATGCCAGGAAAAAAAGAAACAGGGATACAAAGCTGACAAAAATAAGTTGTTTTTTAATATGATTTTTTTTCAAATGCCCGATTTCATGGGCCAGAATCGCCAGAATTTCATCCTGACCGTGTGACCGGATCAGGGAATCGAAAAGCACAATCCGCTTGGCTTTTCCCATTCCCGAAAAATATGCATTGGTATGTCTGGTTCTCCGGGTTGCGTCCATCTGGTATATTCCCTTAATATCAACACCTTCTCTTTCAGCCAGTTGCTTAATCCCGTTTTTAAGTTCGGAATCTTCAAGCAATGTAAACCTGTTAAAAAGCGGCGCAATGACCGTAGGGTAGAGTATGGTCATAATCAACTGGAATAATAAGAAAATAACCCATGCCCAGATCCA
The DNA here is from genome assembly GCA_030601485.1 of Desulfobacterales bacterium. Classification (GTDB taxonomy): domain Bacteria; phylum Desulfobacterota; class Desulfobacteria; order Desulfobacterales; family UBA11574; genus S5133MH16. The sequence continues at coordinate 2,902 of JAUVTO010000094.1, forward strand.
CCAGCTCTTCCCGGCGTATGTTACTATCAAAAGAAGTGCAGAAACAAGAAAAGTCCCTAAAATGACCAAAACCAGCATGGACTTTACCAGATCAGAGAGCCATATTTTCAGGGTTTTTGTGTTAAAGCCATATCTGTCCTCAATAACGAAACTGTGATAATAATCAAAAGGAAGTCCCATTAATACTTCTACCAGGCCTATCACTGCAAAAAAGATAAGGCCGGCTACTAAAAAATTCATCCGGACAAGAGGTTCGGCCAACCATGGAAGTATGCCTGAAAGGAGGATATAAAGAAAAATAATTTTACTGATGCTGGTTTGAAAGAGTTTAAAACGGATGTTATCTGTGGTGTACCGGCTGATCTTTTGCAATTCTTTCTCATCAATCATCCCCTCAAAAGCGACGGGCACCTTTTGCCCATATTTCTTGAGATAATTGACATTTATTCGCTCAATGGCAAAATATAGTGCAAAACTAGTCAGATAGATACAAAGATAGGCTATTAAATAAGTACTTAATGAAATCATATCTCAAATTCCAAATACCAACGACTTAACCCGGACGAGCCGAAACCAAGAAATATTTGCCACCAGGGCACAAAGACACGAAGGACTTCATTTTGTGATGCTTTCTTAGTGTCTTGGTGCCTTGGTGGCGAGAAGAAAAAAGTTTTGCCACAAAAAGCACAAAATTTACAACTAAGGAACTATTTCGGTTTTTCCAGTATTGATGAAAATATCTTTTTCAATTCGTTTGCCTTTCTTCAAGATCATAAGGTTTGGAATTTTGAATTTCAATATCTAATTTGCAAATCGGATATTGGGCAACATTTTAACTTGGCAACATACCGGCTAACATACATCTTGCACGGCAAAACAAACTGTGATAGCTCTATTTTTCATGAAACAATATGTTATTGATGAGCTTAGACCCAAGGATTACGAAATGATCAAGGCATTCATGGATGAGAACTTTGGCATCTCAAACGTGGATGGCGTTTACTGGATTCAGCTCGACCAAAACATTCTTACTCAAGTTCAAAAAGAGCATACAGAATGTCAACCATTTTATGTTGCCGCTGATCTTGAATTAAACCTCGTGGCCTTTGAATTGCTTGTGCGCACCAAGAACAGAATGCGATGCAGCTGCATGGGGTATGCAACCGAAAAACAGCGCAACTGGATTATCGAGCTTGCCGATTCCATATTCGACAAACTCGGGATTAAAACATAATTAATGATACGAACACTCTTTGTCATTTTTTGGACGGTGATAGCGACAGGTTTTTTTGCTGTTATCGCCATATTAACCTCATTTGTCACTACAGGTGGTGAAACGACGCACAAAGTCGCAAGAATTTGTGCAAAATGCATTCTTGCTGCAAGCAATATCAAAGTCACGGTTAAAGGCCTTTCCAACCTGAATCGTACGGGATCTTATATTTACATGCCAAACCATGTGAGCAATTTTGATATCCCCGTTCTTCAGGCTTATCTTCCGGTTCAGTTCAGATGGCTTGCAAAAGCTGAACTTTTTAAGATACCCATTTTCGGTTATGCCATGAAAAGGGCCGGTTATATCAGTATTAATCGTTTTGATCGAAAGTCTGCCATAGAAAGCCTTAATAAGGCGGCGGAAATAATAAGGAATGGTACGTCCGTCATAATTTTTCCCGAAGGTACGCGCAGTCATAATCAGAACATACAGTCATTTAAAAAGGGAGGATTTGTTTTAGCGGTCGATTCCGGTGTTCCTGTCATTCCGGTGATAATTCATGGAACATGGAAGATCATGCAAAAAAAACAGATTCTTGTTAGACCCGGAAATGTTGTTCTCGAAATCAAAAAACCGATTAAAACTTTGGATTATACCATGAAAACCAAGGACGATCTTATGGAAAAAGTTAGAAATATCATCCTGGAGTCCTATGAAAAAAGCAGAAAGAACAAACCGTTATGCTAAAAATAATACCACTGGGCGGGCTGGGAGAAATAGGGCTGAACATGATGGTTTTTGAATATTCCGATTCAGCTTTTATTATTGATGCCGGTCTGATGTTCCCCGAAGACTATATGTTAGGGATTGATTACGTAATTCCCGATATGAGATATTTAAAACAAATTCAGTCAAAAATTTCGGGGATCGTATTAACCCATGCCCATGAAGATCATATCGGGGCACTCCCTTTTCTGTTGAAAGATATAAACGTTCCGATTTTCGGAACTCCTTTTACGCTGGGAGTCGTGCGAAACAAACTGGAAAAGCAAACTTTTTTTTCTTCCGCTTTATTGCATGAAATTTCTCCGGGGGGAAAACTTAAATTAAGTCCTTTTGAACTCGAATTTATCCGGGTCTGCCACAGTGCGATTGACGGGGTCGGTATTGCCATAAAAACGCCTCTTGGACTTGTTGTTCATACCGGAGATTTTAAAATTGGCCAGACTTCTGCTGATGGAATGATAACCGACGTCAACCAGTTTGCACGGTGCGGCGACCAAGGTGTCCTCGCCCTGCTGTCGGATTCCACAAATGTCGAAAAAGAAGGATATACAATCTCCGATCAGGAGGTCGGTGAGACACTGGCAAGCATCTGTGCAGGGAGAAAAGGGCGGATTATTGTGGGACTTTTTGCTTCCAATATTGCCCGTATTCAACAGGTCATTAATATTGCCCGTGCAATGGACAGAAAAGTTATTTTCAACGGAAGGAGCATAGAAACAACTGTAAATATTGCAAAAGAACTTGGATACTTAAATATTGCCGAGGAAATGGAGGTAGATGTTAAACAACTTAATGACTTTCCGGATAACAAGATTGTAATCATAACAACCGGAAGTCAGGGAGAACCCATGGCGGCTCTGGCCCGAATGGCTGCGGACGCCCATAAGCAGATAAAGATCAAAGAAGAGGATACGGTAATTTTTTCCTCGAAATTTATACCGGGCAATGAAAAGGCAATTACCAAAATTATTAATAATCTTTATAGACGAGGGGCCGACGTTATTTATGAAAAAATATCCGAGATCCATGTATCCGGACACGCTTTTCAGGAAGAATTAAAGCTGATGATAGACCTGACCCGGCCTAAATATTTTATTCCGATCCACGGAGAATACCGGCATCTGATTCTTCATGCACGTCTGGCCGAGCAAGTCGGTATTCCAAAGGAAAATATTCTTGTTGTTGAAAACGGTCAGGTTATTGAATTTACCGAAAACGGCAGCAGAGTTCGAGAGAATGTTTTGACCGGCCGGGTGTTTATAGACGGTAAAGGAATTGGAGATGTCGGGCGCAGTGTGCTCAAGGAGAGACGTAAGTTATCAGAAGACGGCTTAGTGGTTGTTATCATGGTTTTTGATGAGGAGACAGGAATCGTGGTACACGGTCCTGACATTGTTTCCTACGGCTTTGTGTTTGAAATGGAAACAGGCCATCTTTTGGAAGATGCAAAGTGTATTATACTCGAGATCGTAGACGAATTCGGCACTGTGGTTCCCGACCGGATCAATAAAATCCGGTCAAAAATCCAAATTGCTCTAAGGAAATTTTTTTCCTTTACCATAAAACGCCGTCCGGTTATACTTTCTTTTATACTGGAAGTTTAACAAAAAACAGGTAATGGGTAAAAAATCGAATTCATCAATCCATAACCTAACCCGGATAAACTGGAAAAGTTATAAGTGAACTAAAGTTTGAAGTGAGCTAAAGTTGTGGAACTCACCTTCGGCGAGACCAATTATAATAAAAATAGATAGAGTACCTTAACTTTAGGCACTTTAAACTTTAGTTCACTTTAGGCACTTTTCAAGTTTCAATCATCAATCCAAAAACGCATC
>JAUVTO010000102.1 GCA_030601485.1 Desulfobacterales bacterium
CCAATGAAAGAGCGACGTCTATATAAAAGACATATAGCGATTCTTCCCACAAAAATGGAAACCACATTAACGTCAGGGAGAAAAAAAGTTTTTGATGTTGAAACCAGAAATATATCTATCGGCGGCGCATTCATTTATTCCAAGGATCTCTCCTTTTTTCAGGAAGGCAGACGGGTAATTATAGACTTCACAATCCCGAGTGGTAGTTTCTTTAAATATCTGGCGGACGTGAAGAGTTTGATAGATGGTGAAGGAAGCATGGTACGTTCCAGGTCAGAAGGAATAGCGATTCATTTTGACAAAGACCTTTACTAGACTTGTAAATTGTCAAAGAGCTAGCCCCTGTCAGTCATTCTGGCAGGGGTTTTTTTGCGTTTGCATCGGAATTTATCTTTTGAAGTTGCCCGATAGCATCAATTTTTCGATCCAGAACCTTTGCCGCTTGGGGCTGGTTCAGCTTTTCTTTGTCGATCAGATGTAAGAGTTTGGTATCGTTGATTTTTGGTTTAGGCATGATCGGCATCCAGGTTGACAAATTGAAAAACGGCTAACGATAATGATTAATGCACTATTTTTTGACAATTATCCTGTAGAATGATATAAAAAGAAATATTGTAATGTGAATTTGCTCCTCTTACGCATGCACTTTTTCCTGTTCCTCTTGTTGTTAATCCATTATTCAAGTTACAGTACCTTACTATTTACGGCGCTCTGGCGGCTCTAACTTCCTACAAATTAACAAAATTGATTTTAGTGTCTATATGGCATCCTTGGAATTGTAACCATAAACATTTCAATCCAAAATTGGGGGAAAGGAGGGCAAAATGGATAAGCAAAAAGTTTTAGTCCCTTACAATTTTACCAATTACGATGAGAAGGCTTTAGACTTCGTCACCCGTAGGTTTGCAAAGGACAAAGGGGCTGAGGTGACATTATTTAACGCATATACCCCTGTGCCGAAGATCGAATTGCGCAACAGTCTAATCATGGAAAAAATCTCGAGCAACCTGGCCTACCTTCAACAGAAGATTCATGAGCATGAGACAGCGATTAAACAGGCCAGAGAAAAACTGATTCAGAAGGGTTTTTCAAGCAATAGGATCCATTACATTTTCAGGGCTCTTAACAAAGATATTGCTCAGGATATCGTTGATCTAGTTTTAGACAACGGATTTGATGTGGTTGTTTTAAATCGTAACCCTGGCAAGATCACCAGGTTTTTCACCGGAAGAGTCTCCAATAAAGTCATGAAAAGCCTGAAAGAGGTCGCTGTTTATGTCGTAACATGATGAGCTTAATGACAATAAAAAAAATGGGGATATGTTACGAAAACGTATAAATGTTAATAGGTGAGGAGGGAGGATCCCATGACTGTTCAAAACAAAATAGATTTGGATATATTTCAACTGGTTTTTGAAGTTATTACAAAATCTGAAAATGCAGATACAATGGCAAACCAGTTAGCTCAGGTTTTAGTCGGTGCTCTTGGACTTAAAGGTGCAACCATATTCGTATTAAATCCGGAATTAGAGGAACTTGAAATTCTTGCCAGTTCCGGGCTGAGCATCAATTATGTTAACAAGGGACCTGTCCTGGTGGATAAAAGTATCAAACTCTCGTCAAACCGGGAACCCGTTATCATTAGCGATGTTACAACGAGTGACCGCCTGCAATATCCCGAGAAGGCCAAAGAAGAGGATATAAGAGCGATCGTCTCTCTCCCCATCACTTTACATGGGAAAATAGTCGGTGCTTTGCGCCTTTATCGCTCACAGGTTTGGGATATTTCGGAACGGGATATCGAACATCTGCAAGTCGTTGCCCAAAATATCGGTGTGGCCCTGATGTATTTCCGACTTGCGAACGCGGTTTTGTCCGTGAAAGAAACCGTTAATGAAGTCCACTCGGTGTGGCTATAGATCAGGAATGCACATTTCCCATCCGAAAGGCACCTGATGAACCATTTTTGATAGCTGCTATTATAACGGATTAAACTTGACGGTCTCGTAAAAAGTCGAAAAACACCCTTTTTTGTCATTCCGGCGAAAGCCGGAATCCAGTAAATTCAATGGCTTCTGGATGCCGGATCAAGTCCGGCATGACGGTCTCGTAAAAAGTTTAAATTCAAGGCGTGCAAATTTTGTAATCATGAGGAGTACTTATCGTACGTTGAATGATTACGAAATGCAGCACAACGCAGAAGTTGGGCTTTTTACGAGACCGTCAAACTTATTTATAACGAATCAGATCGTTATCCGCATCCATCCAGACAGGAAAGGATTCCCTGGCGTTTTGCAGCGTTTCATAGGACAGCTCGACCGTATAGGTGATTGCCACACTCTTCTTATGGAATATAATATTACCAAAAGGGTCGATTATTGAAGAATCACCACTGTAATGGTGACCGTTTCCGTCCGTTCCCACGCGATTGACCCCTATAACATAACACTGGTTTTCAACTGCTCGAGCCTGAAGCAGTAACTTCCAGTGACCTGAGCGTCTTTCAGGCCAGTTGGCGATAAATACGGCCGCATCATACCGGTTTTCGATATTTCGGGTCCAGACCGGAAAACGCAGGTCATAACAGATAAACGGTCTGATCTTCCAGCCGCGCAGTTCAACAGTAATATTTTGATGGCCGGCACTGTATACTTTTTCTTCACCGGCCATACGAAAGAGATGCCGTTTATCATACGTAAAGATCTCGCCTTGGGGTTTTGCCCAGATCAACCGGTTGAAAAATTTATCATTATCATTGACGATGATACTTCCGACCATATCAGCATTTTTTTGCCGTGATTTTTCTCTCATCCATTTTACGGAAGAGCCTTGCATGTTTTGAGCAAAACCGGCGGGATTCATGCTGAAACCGGTTGTAAACATTTCCGGCAATACGATAAGATGTGTGTCATCCTCGACAGCGTCAATCTTATCATCAAATGCGGCCAGGTTGGATTCAATGTCCTCCCAGACCAATTCGGTCTGTATAATAGTGATTTTTAAATCTTGCATAATTTCTCCGCGGCTTTGTCAAGCGTTTCATCCTTTTTAGCAAAACAGAATCGCAAAACATTATGATCGTCTTTTTGATGATAAAACACCGACGGTGGAATTGAAGCCACACCATGTTCCATGATAAGCCGTTTTGAAAATTCCACGTCGAACTCATCAGAAATTTCCGAATAATCGAGCATCTGAAAATAAGTGCCGCGACAGGGTATCGGTTTGAAGCGCGATTTTGCAATGAGTGTTAAAAATCTATCTCTCTTTTGTTGATAAAAATTTGAAAGGTTCAGATAAACATCCTGGTTCCGCATAAATTCGGCGTAGGCAAACTGAATCGGCGTATTGGATGCAAATGTAAGAAACTGGTGCACCTTTTGAAACTCTTTGGATAGAACCCCCGGAGCCAGACAGTATCCGATCTTCCATCCGGTTGTGTGATAGGTTTTTCCAAAGGAACTGATGACAAAGCTTCGTGAAACCAGCTCAGGATGGCGGGATATGCTTTCATGCCTGAGGCCGTCAAAAATAATATGCTCGTAAACTTCATCACTCAAAATCAACACTTCCGTATCCAGAACAATTTGTTTCAATGCAGCGATGTCTTCATGCGACCATACGGCTCCAGTGGGGTTATGGGGTGAATTTAGTATAATAAGCCTTGTCTGTGACGTCACAGCGTGTTTAACTTCATCCCAGTCTATTCGATACTCCGGAAACTTAAATTTGACATATACCGGAATCCCCCCGTTTAATTTAATGGCCGGTACATACGAATCGAATGCCGGCTCGAGCACGATTACCTCATCTCCTTTATGGACAACAGCAGTGATTGCCGTGAATAATGCTTCGGTAGCACCGGATGTCACGGTAATTTCAGATTCGGGATCGTAGCGGGCGTTATATAATTTCATTGTTTTTTCAGCAATCATTTCACGAAGAACCAATACACCCTGCATCGGGGCATACTGATTATGTCCGGAACGCATATATTTATTCACCAGATCCGGGAGGTCAGGATGAACATCAAAATCCGGAAATCCCTGTGAAAGATTTATGGCGTTATAATCATTCGACAGCTTCGACATCACCGTAAAAATGGTAACACCAACATCAGGAAGTTTTGAACGCAGCATGTTAGTCCCTTGGCTCTATAATTTGTGCTGTTTGTGGTAAAAACTTTTGATACAAACTCCCAAACCTTTTAAAAAGGCATTGCCTTCCTCATTATCTTGAAATATATTCTTATTCTCGATCCGACAACCATATTAAGACATAGATGTTTAGTCAACTTTTAATCTTTTCTGCCCTCTCAATTACCGGAAAGGAAACAGATATGACCAAAACCGGACTTGTATATGATGATCTGTATCTGAAGCACAATACCGGTTCCAACCACCCGGAACGGGCTCAAAGGCTTACGGCCATAATTAATATGCTCGAAGGAGCGGGACTCCTTGACAAACTTCTTCACATAGAACCGGTGCCCGCGGAAAGGAGTATTGTGGAACTCTGTCATGAATCCAGTTATATAGACCGGTTTCAGCGTGCGGTGGAAAGCTCTGCTCCTTTTTTAGATACTCCGGAATGCCCGTTAAGCCCCGCCACCTTTGAAACGGCCATTTGTGCCGCCGGAGGTATACTCGCGGGAATAGACAACGTGATGCAGGGGAATATAAAAAACTGTTTTTGTGCGGTAAGACCCCCCGGCCACCACGCAGAACGATCCAAGGCCATGGGTTTTTGTTACTTCAACAATATTGCCATCGCGGCAAAATATCTTCAAAAAAAATATGCCATTGAACGAATTGTGATAATAGACTGGGACGTACACCACGGTAACGGCACCCAGCATACCTTCGAACAAAACCCGGCCGTATTTTACATAAGCTTTCACCAAAACCCCTTGACCTGCTATCCCGGCACGGGAAGAGCTTCAGAAACGGGAACAGGCAAAGGTCAAGGATATACTCTAAACTTCCCCATGCCTCCGGGGGCAGGAAATCAGGAGTATTTCCAAGCCATGGAAACGGTTGAGCAGGAGATGAAAAAATTCAGGCCCCTGTTTGTCCTTATCTCCGCAGGTTTTGACGCCCACACGGACGACCCCCTGGCGCAAATAAGGCTCACCACAGAAGGGTATAAAACGCTGACAAGAAAAGTTAAGGGCATCGCCGAGGACCACGCAGAGGGCAGGCTGGTTTCCATGCTTGAGGGCGGCTACAACCTGCAGGCACTGGGAGAGTCGGTTGAGACACATGTTCAGGCTCTTTTGGAAGGGTAAGATAGTTCGCCGACCGTTAGTCTATATTGAACATATTAAAATCGCAGTGTAAAGTTTGCACCGGAGAGAAACGATCATGGTAACCAAAATGATTTCCGGCGGTCAGACCGGCGCTGACCGGGCCGCGCTTGATGTAGCTATTAAGCTGGGAATTTCACATGGCGGATGGATACCCAAAGGGCGGTTAACGGAAAACGGGATGCTGGATGACAAATACCAGCTAAAGGAAATGGAGACGACCAACTATAACAAACGCACGGAACAAAACGTGATAGACTCCGACGGCACCCTGATATTATCACATGGTAAACCCACCACCGGAGGTTCAGATTATACTCGAGACATGGTGCTTCGTCATGGACGGCCGTGGCTACATATAGATTTGAACAAGACCCTGTCTTCTCAAGCCGCGAGACAAATCAAATCCTGGGTTGCGGAACATGAAATTAAAGTCCTAAATGTAGCAGGGCCCAGAGCAAGCAAGGACCCTGCCATCTACCTGTCCACGATGGAGATCCTGGAAAGCGCTTTGTGCTGAGTCCTCTTGCTTGCCATAAAATCTTTAATGGAAGTGATATGCTAAACATTGTTTTTGTATGTACGGGAAATATCTGCCGCAGTCCTATGGCAGAAGGTTTTTTGCGATATAAATGGCTTGGAATGGAACGTGGTGATCTCATTGTTTCATCCATGGGCATTCACGGTGTAAATGATTCTCCGGCCACCGAATATGCCCAGGCTGTCTGCAACAAAAACGGTTTTGACATTTCATCCCACAGAGCCCGATCTCTTGTCGGGGAAGAGTTGTTGAAGGCAGACCTGATTCTATGTATGGAACCGGTCCACAAGAAATTCGTTCAGGTTTTCTTTCCATGGCGTCGAGAAAGAGTTGCTCTCCTCAGCGCCTGGCCCGATAAGGAAACCAGAAAAAGTTCCATCGAAGACCCCATGGGCGGTTCCTACAAAAAATACCAAAAAATATTTGGCATAATCAAGGAACACATAGAGCGAATCATGCCCATGTTGTAATCAAGGAACTTAATACAAAAGAACTAATCCATGATGAATTCGTAAAAAATCCGATTTAGACGGTTTCGTAAAAAGTTCAAATTCAAGGCGTGCAAATTTTGTAATCATGAGGCGTACTTTTCGTACGTTGAATGATTACGAAATGCAGCACAACGCAGAAGTTGGACTT
>JAUVTO010000186.1 GCA_030601485.1 Desulfobacterales bacterium
GTGACCCCTCGATATTGCTTAATAGTTTGATGACTGTCCAGAACAGGAATATTATGCCTATACCGGCGATTATACCGCCTTTTGTATTTTCTAAAAGTGAACGGGCAAAATCAAAAATGCGTATCATCACTTCTTCTTGTCCTGAAAATTTTTCCAATAGCTGTTTTTCGAGAAGTTTTTGAAATCCGAAGCCTTTTGCGATCCCGAAGGCCATGGCGACAACAGGAACAATGGAGAGTATAGAATAAAAGGTCAATGCCGATGCCCTTAAAGGGCATTGGTCTTGTCCGAATCCACGGGTCGCCAAAAGAAGAATCCGGAGTTGTTTAATGAAAAAGTATTTCATGCGGGAAAGATCTTTTTTTCGAATTCTCCAGATGTCGGTTTTGATAAAATTGATCATTCTCAACTTTAAGTTCAGAATATCCGGCATTTATGTTTTCCTCTGTTTCTATGCTCAATGGTTGGGGGTAAAACTTTTTCCATTATGCCACTAAGGCACCAAGACACTAAGAAAGAACAACAAAATAAAATCCTTTGTGTCTTGGTGCCTTGGTGGCAAATATTTCTTGGTTCCCTCCGAGCCGTAGGCTTACGAGCCGGAGGCCGGTTTATCCGGGTTAGGTGATATACAATTAAAAAAGCCGAACAGCATGCTCTTTGGGAAGGTTGACCGCTATTATTTTATTGAAAACCGAATGGATATCGTAGGGGATGAATTTTACTTCGATTGTTGTCACCCAGGCAGACTGCGGTATCGATGTTAGAATCTTCGATATTGGTTAATATCCCTCTTGACGATTCCGGATTGGTATGGATATCAGATATAACCGCAATTCTCATGATGGGTTTTTCAAAGGTCTCAAACTAAAGTGCATGGTTTAAGATGTGACCGGCTAACTTACACAAACCCGCCGTATTTCGGTTAGTTCGGTCAGCCCTTGCAAGATCTTAGCAATACCATCTTGTACCAGAGTGGTCATGCCTTCACTGGATGCCTGGGCAAAGAGTTCCTCGGGAGTCGCCTCTTTTTTGATCATTCTTTTTATTTCTTTTGTTCCTTCCATCAATTCATAAATTCCGAGTCTTCCTTTATATCCGCTTCCGTAGCACTCATCACAACCCTCGGCTTGGTAAATGATGGTTTCCGGCGTAAGTTTAAGACCGCAGGAATCAAAACGCTCTTGACCATAAAGCTTTTTAATTACAGCAATGTCTTCGTCTGAAGGGTGATATTTTTTTTTGCATTTATTACATAGCACCCTTGCCAGCCTTTGGGCCAGCACAGCTTGAAAGGCGTCAGAAAAATTAAGCGGATTGATGCCCATGTCAAGAAGACGGGTAACGGTTTCAGGTGCATTGTTGGTATGCAACGTTGAGAATACCAGATGGCCGGTGAGTGAGGCCTCAACCGCGATGGCCGCAGTCTCTCTGTCTCGCATTTCGCCGATCATAATCACATCGGGATCGGCCCTTAAAAACGCTCTCATAATTCTTGCAAAATCAAGACCGATCTTAAACTGGCATTGGACCTGCCGAAGGCCGATCTGAGTAATTTCCACAGGGTCTTCCGCAGTCCATATCTTTATCCCGGGTTTGTTAATATATCCGAGGGCTGAATGAAGGGTGGTGGTTTTCCCGGATCCGGTGGGCCCTACAACTAAAAAGAGTCCGGTAGGCTGGGAAATGACTTTTTTGACGATATTAAGATTTTCATCATTCAATCCCACATCGTCAAGGTCTCTGGCGCCGGCTTCGGGCAGAATTCTCAGAACTGCATCTTCATACCCACCCACAGTGGGGAGTGTGGCAAGTCGAAGCTCAAACGGTTTGATCCCCTTGCGCTTGAATTTGATCTTGCCGTCCTGGGGGAGACGCTTTTCGGCAATATCAAGCCCACTCATAATCTTGATTCTTGACAGAATAGCCCTGGCATGTGCAATTGGCACCTGCAAAAAATCCTGGCAGACCCCGTCAATTCTAAAGCGGATGCTGGCTGTTTTGGTCATGGGAGACGGTTCAATATGGACATCCGAGGCATCTTTTCTGTATGCTGAAATGAGAATCTGATCAACCATCCGTACCACCTGGCTGGAGGATTCATCAAACTCTTCAACAGTTTCGTCTTCTTCATCTTCCTCAAAGTCGATATCCGGTATGATGTCAAAACTGTCCGCAGCATGTCCCTCGGCAAGATCCCCGGTTTCATGCCTTTTATCATAAAAGTATTTTATAATATTTTCGATATCTTCTTTTATACCGACGAAATAATTGATATTGTTTGTATATATCAGGGCTGCTATGTGATCGGTTTTAATAAGGTCCGTAGGATCATCAATCAAAATATCTACCGTTCCGCTTTTCATGTCCCAATTCAGCGGAACCCAGATATACTGTAAAAGAAAAGATTGTTTCAGCTTGGTTAACAGTTCATAAGGGACCGGCATATCCGGATTAAAGGCGATGAAAGGACACTTGAAGAACAATGAAAGGGATTTCCCAATCTTTTCTTTTTCTATCCTGTTTTGTTCCATAAGGACATATTCTACACTCTTTTTTGTTTTTTTGGATATTGCGAGGGCATTTTGTAGCTGGGTGGTCGTAACCATTTTGGATTCGAGGAGGTAACTATATCTGGAATCATAAGCGCGGCCAGTTTGGAGTAGTTCGGTCCGGGTATGCAATCCTTCATATTCCGGATCGATTTTCTTGACAGACTCGTAAAGCTCTATTGCAAGATCCGAATGACCCCGTTTTTCCATCTCGGCACCCAGTGTAAAATTGATATTGGACTTTTTCCGGTCACTTAACTTTCTTTCTTCAATAAGTTTTTCAATGTGATCGATAACCCTTGACGGCGAATGGATTGCAAACAGGCATTCTGACAAATCTCCGATGATTTTTTCAATTGGATACTCTTTGTCAAACAGTTTTGTATATTCCTCAACAGCTTCTCTAAAGAGGCCCAATTCCTTTAGAGACGAAGCGCTGGTGAGAATGGCAGGAGCCGTTTCTTCAGAATCCGGAGTTTCTCCGAGATGGGAAATGTCCTGATCAAAGAGGGCTGGGTCCTCTTTTTCGAGCCGTTCGATTTCCTCTTTTAACCGGGTAATTTTTTCCCGGATGTTTTTTTCGATATCGGGATCGAGATCAGTGGAAACAGAAAGTATTTCTTCATATATTTCAAGGGATTCTGCAAGCAGTCCTTGGGATCTGTAAGTCTCGGCCTCTCTTATTTTTAGATCAATGTCTATGTTTATAATTTCATTAATATCGCTCATTGGTTTAAAGCCTCCGACCCCATTGGATAGACATCAGCCTGACGCTATTTTGTGGTCCTTGATCTGCATGATAACTTACAGTTTGTCCTGTAATGAGGCTACCGTTAAAGATATCGCTTTCTTAACGGTTTCAACCACATTGGAGCCGGTTACGGCACTTGCCTCAAAAGAAGGTGCAAATAATTGATTGTTTAAGTCCTTTTCCAGTGTGTCATAAGATAAAAGCGGGATGTCCTGTTCCGCCAAATCTCTTTTGTTATACTGAAAGACAAGGGGAGTCTGAAGAATATCTTTACCAAGTATAGCCAGATTTTCTTTAAGCTCCTGCAGGGAAGCAATATTCAATTGTTGCCTTAACACCATGGAGTCAGCCACAAAAACGATACCATCCACTCCTTTTAAGACCAATTTTTTAGTGGCATTGTATTTGACCTGACCGGGCACAGTATAAAGTTGGACTTTGATTTTATAACCTTTTACCATACCGATTTCCAAAGGTAAAGAATCATAAAACAGGGCACTGTCTCCATTTGTATCTACGGATGCCAGTTTTCCTTTGATACGCTTTTCGAATTTATTGTAGATATACTTTAGACTGCTGGTTTTTCCACCTCGACCTGGACCGTAGTAAACTAATTTTACCTCAGCCTCCTTTTTATCCGGATTTATTAATGCCAAAA
>JAUVTO010000039.1 GCA_030601485.1 Desulfobacterales bacterium
GCTTGGAGATGAGTTGTGCAGATCTTAGGTGTAATTCCCTTTAGCTAAATAACCACACAACTGTTCCGTGGATACAATATATGCAAAGCCAAACGCAAGATTCTTTAAAGATGCAACATGTAGTTCGTCATTCACCGTCGCTGTTGCATCCGAAACAAAAAAAACTCGGTAGTCCCTGACAAAAGCATCTCTTGCCGTTGTTTCACAACAGCAATTTGTCATCACACCGGTAATAATAATCTCGTCAATCTTCCTTGATTTGAGGATCTCATCTAAACCTGTTCCATGAAAAGCACTATATCGATTCTTATCAATGATTACATCGGCATTAGACGGTTTTAGGGCCTTGATAAGTTCCCAGTCTTTTGATCCATAGTCGATTTGATCTCCCCACCATTTCGCAAGCATTCCACCGTCTTTTGAAACGTCCCTGTGTCCGTGTCTGGTAAAAATTATCCTGATCCCTTTTGATCGACAAGTTTCGATAATAGATAGAACGTTTCCCAGTATAGGTGTTGCAATAGAAAAGAAATATCGTTGCATATCGATTACCAAAAGAGCACATCTGCCGGGCTTGGGAAATGCATTGCGGATATTGTATTGATCTATTTGGCTTAGGTAATCTGGCGGCATGGTTTCTTCATAGGTCCTTATGATTAAATAATTCAGCTAACCATACAGAATTCATTGACAAATTTCAACCGATTCTTTATTGTACTGAATTAATTGATGATTAATTTAGGAGGTTGCCATGAACAAACTGGAACTCATAGAAACTTTAAGAAACGATGCGGGACTTACAAAATCCGAAGCAAAAGCTGTGATTAAGACATTCTTTAGTACAATAACGGATGCACTTATAAAAGGTGACAGGGTTGAAATCAGGGGATTGTGTTCTTTTTATGTCAAGGAATATAAAGCGTATACCGGAAGAAATCCTAAAACCGGAAAACCGACTCAGGTTAAACCTAAAAAGCTGCCGTTTTTTAAGTGTGGTAAGGAACTGAAAGATCGGGTGGATTATTAAAACACGAACACCTGACACCCGAAACCTTGAGTAAGGAAACGATGAAGCAAAAAATGCAAGTAATGGGCATGTTCAGTATAGGTCATAATCGGTGGGGATAATCCGTAATTTAGGACTTTCGTGCAGAGAGTGCATTGGCTAAATAGCTCTGCATGAAAGTCCGGTTGGCATAACAACTGAGTCATCAGAAAAAAATACAAATTACGGATATGCCCAGACTATTTTTCCGCACAGTTTACCGGACATTGGGTATAGATGCATCGTTTACATTCATATCTTCTCAAAGTTGTGCACAAAACGATTACAGAAAGAAAGTAGATCACCAGCAAACCCGGTTGTAACAGCAAATAATAAAGCGGAAGCAATACGAGAATGAGAGGTATAAACAGGGCCACGGTTTTTTCAAGCAGACTTAAGGGCCCGGATTTTTCCTTAAAAAATTTAGGAACTCCCCAAAAAAACATGCATTTGGTTTTTTTGGCGCTTTGAATGTAATGGGGGCAATGGGTACAGTAAAATTTGTAGATGACCATGACAAGTAAGATACAGGTTATTATATAAAAAATTAACCATACAATTGAATCCCTGGCAATGGCCATACATGCCGTAATAAACGGTACGGAAACAACCAGGTTCCAGTAAAGAAAATCAAGAAATTTATGCTGTTTTTTTAATTGTGTTTCCTGTTCATTCATATTCTTATTCCTCATTTATTTTAAATCCCCGTCATCCCCTTGCAAGCGAACATCAAGTCATTGAACGGGATCAGTTTCACCTCAATTGAGCGTAAACAAAAAGCTGACAAATATAAAAAGAATCAAAAATACAGGCTTTTTCCCTGTTATAAATCGGTTGCGATAAAACGGGTATAGAAGATTTATCATCAGATGTTTATTTCATTATTTTGTTTACCCCTTGGGAAAGCCGATGATACCCCATCTCCTTTGTTATCAAGGGCTCGCAGTAGACGACTACGGCTTCACCCTTGATGTCGCGGATATGGGGCATCCTTGACTTTCGATCAATTGAGGTTTCAGGCATGATTGTTACACGGAAAAACCGCCCAGCTTGGTTTCAAGGTATTCGGCAATACCTTCACGTCCCCCTTCGCACCCCAGACCGCTTTCCTTCATACCTCCGAAAGGAACCGCGGCTGCTGTGGGATTAATGTCGTTAATACCGATGATACCGAAATGCAGGCCTTCAAACATGCGCATGGCTCGTGAAAGGTTAGGAGTATAAACATAGGCGGCCAGACCGTAAATGGTGTCATTTGCCATCTCCAAAACCTCTTCCTGGGTATCAAAAGCAATAATCGGAGCCACCGGCCCGAAAGTTTCCTGGCGATATATCAACATCTCCGGCGTTACATCCTTCAGAACCGTGGGAGCATAGAAGTAGCCCTTGTCAAGATTGTTATCCATCATCCTATGGCCGCCGCAGACCAGTGTTGCACCTTTATCCAGAGCATCGGCAACTTGCCGGCTCACCTTTTCCAGGGCCGCAGAGTTCACCAGCGGTCCGATGCTTACGCCATTCTCAAAACCGCTGCCCGCACGCATTCCCGATACCCGGTTTTTAAATTCCTCGATAAAGGGATCCACGATACTATGATGAACGAAGATCCGGTTGGGACTGATACAAGCTTGTCCGGTGTTCAAGAATTTAACCAGCACGGCGCCCTTGGCGGCATACACCGGATCGGCGTCGTCAAAAACAATAAACGGAGCATGGCCCCCAAGTTCCAAAGAGACATGTTTTACCTGTTCTGCTGCTTTTTTAGCCAGGATCTTGCCGACTTCCGTGGATCCTGTGAAGGTGATCTTGCGAACCAAAGGACTGGTGATAAAGGTTTCACCGATGGGGACAGGATCCCAAGCGGTGACAAGATTGACAACACCGGCAGGAATTCCTGCCTTTTCAAAAATCTTGAAAATTTCTACGGCGCAAAGCGGTGTGGCTTCTGCCGGTTTCAACACAACCGTGCAGCCCGCAGCCAGAGCCGGCGCCACTTTCCGGGTTATCATAGACATAGGATAGTTCCAGGGCGTGATGGCCGCCACCACTCCCACCGGCTGGCGCATCACTATAAAGCGCTGGTCGGAACGGGGCGCCGGAATTGTCTCGCCATAGATCCGCTTGGCCTCTTCCGCATACCAAAGCAAAAAATCCGCACCATATTGGATTTCTCCCCGGGAGGATTTTAGCGGCTTACCCTGCTCCTCGGTCATCACCCGTGCCAGGTGCTCCCTGTGCTCCATCATCAACTGATAGGCCTTGTAAAGGTATTCTGAACGCTGATATGCGGTCAGGCATGACCATCCGTCAAAGGCATGCCGGGCGGCTTGGATCGCCTTTTGTGCATCGCTACGATCTCCATTTGCAACCTCCCCTATCTTATCGCCATTTGACGGGTTTAAAACGTCAAAGGTTAAACCGTCATTTGCATTGACCCACTGACCGTCGATGTACATCGTTTCAATCCTCCTTTATCCACAATAACCTATCATACTATTTTTAAGATCCAATATGATATCAAAAAATAAGCTATGCCTGAACTCATGAGGCATACACATAACAGCCAGAAATGTCTGTACACGGCTCCCATACCGACATTGAAATATTCATTTGAGAGAATAAGACACAGATGAAGAGGTGAAAGTAGTACGCCAGAGAAACCGCATACCATTGTCAGCATTACATATGGTATAATAAAACCTGTCTCACCAAGGGAATGGATCAATGGAATAAGTACGGGAAGTGTGACACCGACAAATGCGATGGTAATTCCGGTAATTAGTCCTACTAAGAACGGCAGTATTACAGCAATCAACATGAGTGGAACTTTAAGCATGATTAGCTCGCTGCTTATTGCTTCTACAGCATGGCTGTCTTCCAAAATACCCTTAAAAATCAAAATTGATGCAACGATGTACATCATATTCAAATTTTGAGGGTTACTTATCACTTTCCATATTTGATCTTTGGATAGACTATTTTTATACCATACCCATCCGATGGACATTAAAAGCGCAAGGATAAGACCGATCTCTTTGGAAATAGAAAGATGTGGAAATAGATAAGAAAAACATATTCCCATGCAAAGACCCGGTATTATCACGAGCAAAATAGGTATCATCTCTCTGAAGAAGGGCCATACGGTCATATCGGAATTATGACCGGGGGTGTTGCCGGATGTTTGATGAAGATCTTTTAACGGCAGGTAGCCAAGGTATACTGCCAGCATGGTGATTGGACACATGAAGCATATAAAAGTAAAAATATTAATATTCGCTATAACTGTCGCCAGCAATACACCAGGGTATAAAGGCCACCAATACTCCCAGATATGGCGAAACCAGTAATTGATAAAACTAAGTTTATCGCCGGAAAGGCCCGACTGCATTCCAAGGTCTTTCACCATGGGAGCAGAAAAAACAGCGCCGCCCGGCATTGGCAAAAGACCTATCAGGGCCGGAAAGACAATAAGATTTATTTTAATATTTGTGATTAATCCCTTAAATTTCCCAAGAAGACGTTTCATCTGACCGGATAGTTCAAGGCTGCTGCTAAGGACTAAAATTAGAGAAACAATGAGTGCCAAAGACAATGTTTTCGGATATACAATCGATCCTGCCATTGAACCGATCATTGCCTTGGGGTGCAACCCAAAGAAAAAGCTTAACAAGATTGCCCCCAGCACAAAGGCATGACCCAATGAGAGCTTCTTTCTGATCAAAAAAAGCACGAATACAAATACGATTAGAACCCTCATTATAGCGGGTATTTGCTGTAAAACAGACATATTCTTAACCGGTTACAGGTTCAGGGTTTACCTGTTGTGTTTTAGAATTTTACTTTGGGGACTGCCTGTTCCGCCTCGGGCACTTTATAGTATTCTGCACTTGAGACACCTGCAAACATTGCATAGAACCTTCCCATGAAAGTCCGGATATATGTATTCAGGATTTGAACCGACTCATTATATCGTTTTCGTTCCACTGCGATTCTGTTTTCAGTCCCTTCAAGGCTGTCTTGAAGTTTTAGAAACGATTCATTGGCCTTTAAGACCGGGTATCTCTCCTGGAGCAGGAGGAGTCTTGAGAGCGTACCCTCAAGCATGTTTGAAGCTTTAATCTTGCCTTTTACATCCTTTGCCTGAAAATACATGGTCCTTGCCTGTGCTATATTTTCGAACAGTTCTTTTTCATGCTTTGCATAACCTTTTACCGTTTCAATAAGATTTGGGATAAGGTCGTATCTTCTCTTCAACTGGTTTTCCACCTGGGCCCATTTCCCCTTAACATTTTCATCCATGGTAATAACTGTATTATAACCGGATACGATTGTTCCCAATAACATAAAACCGACAGCCAGGATGATTCCTAACGTGATGAGTATGATTTTAAATTGTTTTGACATAATGGTCCTCCGATAAATTATCAGTAAGAGATTAAGTAACCGTTCACGGATACAAGATTAACACCTAACTAATGCTTGACTGAAAACCCCATTAAGGAGAATTCAGCTCTAATTGTGTCGCTACCAACTCTATGAATTTATTTTGGTTTTAAATCAACAATCAACAATCGCAAATCAACAATCGTGCCTGAACGGGGTTTTCGTTCAGGCACTAACTACCAGCCCCCGGATGCGCCGCCGCCGCCGAATCCGCCGCCACCGCCGCCGCCGAAACTGCCGAAACCGCCGCCGCCGAATCCGCCGCCGCCGCCCCATGATCCCCTTCTTCCGCCCATGGATGAAAACAAAAGAAGCATTAAAAATAGTCTCGGGTTTTTAATAAACAGAATCCCCATGATAATAAGAAACCCGATGGTCATTATCGTACGCAAGAAACCACCGGGTTTGTCTTTTATTATGGGCTGAACATGACGTTTTATGGTCGGCATGCCGTCTATTTTAACTCCCGCGTCCACGGCAATCTCATTGGCCATTGCCACGGCTGTGACAAAAATACCGTTTGAATATTCGCCTTTTTTGAACAAAGGCACCAGAAAATTGCGACCCAGACTGCCGACCATGCTGTCCGGAAGCACTCCTTCGAGTCCGTAGCCGACTTCGATCCTGTATTTTCGGTCTGTTACGGATATAAGGAACAGCACGCCATTGTCTTTTCCCTTTTGACCGAGTTTCCATTTGTCATGGGCAATTTTCATGGAAAAGTCTTCCATGGATTGACCTTCGAGGCTTTTTATTGTCAGTACAACAAGCTGGGCCGTTGTTTTCTGTTCAAGCTCCTGAAGATATCCGTTCAGTCTGTTTTCCGTGGTATCATCCACAATGCCGGCCAGGTCAACGACATATTTAAGAGGCATTTCCGGAATGCCGGCGGAATGGGAAACGGATACCGCCACAAGGCATACGAACAGGGTTGCAAAGAAAACCAATCGTCTAGTCTGTGATGTCATCCGTAATATCTCCCAGTTTCTCGATAGCTGCATAATAATCTTGGAATATGGTATTGAGCTGATCCATCATCAGCTTCGTCTTCTGTTTCTTTTGTTTTAAAACCGTTTTAAATACACTTGTATTTACGCCGGAAACTTCCTCAAGCACAGCAATTGCATCGTGGCTTGTTACCGGGGGCTCCTTTCCTAAAAGAAGAATAATCCCCTTAAAAAGCGGAATGTATCCTGAAAAAGAATCGATAAACATATCCATGAGCATTTTACTGTTGCCCAAACAAGAAATATACCCCTGCCTGAGGCCGATCAATCTGACTTTCAGTTCTCTTTCGCACTGCAGCCTGAGATCAGATCGCTTTATCTCCAGATTCCGAAAGAGATCTTCTCCAAATATGGTTTTATGAAGAAGCTTTATATTCAGAAGCTCAAGTGGAAAAACATCAAGAGAATTCATAATATATTCAGGAGTCATGATCAGGGGAGCTGCAATCCTTTTTTTGCGGTATCTTTTCCCCAGAGTCGCCAGAAGTTCAAGAAACTTCAAATCCATTTCCCTGAGGACAAACACCGAATTAACATCTGATTTGCCGGGCACAAAATCATCTGTCAGGGCACTTCCGGTTATGGTTATGGAATGAATATTATCTTTATAGCTGCTTAATATTTCATCCTGAAACGGTTTAAATCTCTCAATGACCACATCTTTAAGATTCAGATCAATCATAAATACCTCCTGGTTCATTTTCACGAAGCGAATAAAACAGACGTGTTACCAAACCGTCACCTTTAGTTTCTCAATTGCCGTAGGGCAAGATATTTTTTGTCCATATGATCCATTAGACCGAATTCTTCAAGACCTGATTCGAGTTGCGGAGAGATTTGCTCCGGCGATTCATGACTTGCTCAGCGGGTCGATTTGAGAAAGTCAGATTCAACACGGTATCTATTTGTTCGCTTACAGGGTTCATGGATATGGGTTGGAACTGCTCGATCTGATGTTTCACTTTTTCAAATGCGTTTCGGGTTATTTTCTCAGAACCTGCAGCTAACCGAACACATCCCTGGAAAAGAAAAAAACTCAAAAACAAGATTATACCGATGGTTAAAAACGCATGCACAAAGAAGTCCGAGGAAAGATAGTTGCCGGTAAAGTAGTTTCGTGCGGTTATCCAGCCCACATGGCCCAGGATACCGATCACCGGCAGGTTGAAAACAATTTGCAGCAAAAATCCGCTCATGATTTTCGAAGACTTCTCTATTTCGTTGTCCAGCGAATCGCTCCAGAGGGTGTTAAGATCCCCGTCCAGGATATCACGATCCGGGAGAACGTCTTTAATCCTTCGCACGGATTTGTCAAACCGGGCTTTAACAAGAGATTCAGCAATGTCCGGCCATTTTTTGGAAATGGAAAGACGGTAATCCCGTATGGCAGTATCCACTCTATGGCTTTTGCCGGTTTCAGCCACTGACGCCCGTGATTCTTTAAAATGGCGAAACGAAGAAACCATACCTGCCAATTGGCGAAAGGGGTTGCCGAATCTGAACATTGCCGCAATGCCGGTGCCGAAAATCAAAATGCGCGCCCATATGGCGATAACCCATCCTACCGGCCCCAGCCACCGGTTGGCCAGTCTTTGATACAGCAGTACATTAACACCGAACCGCTGTCTGGAGTTGTTATTTTTAAAAGCAAAAAGCGCATCTTTTACCGCCTTTGTTTCCGCCTCATGGATATTCTCTTTGGCAGCTTCAAGCTTCTCCAGGTCCTTTTCAACTTCAACCCGTGTTTCTTCAAAGATGTAATTCCGCAGGCTTTCGGCATTTTCCAGTCGCCTGTCGATCACAAAGCCCGGACGATTAAATGAGCCGAAAATCATCTGCCGGAGCGCTTCAAACTGATCAAAATCGTGCAGAGGCTCTGCTGTGGGGTCCCACCCCGGATTGCGCAAGTGTCGACGTGCGGAAATACACAGCACCGTTTGAACCGGTCTTTCCCAGGCATTGTTAATAAACTCTAAAAATTCAGGCAGTATCTTTTCTTTAAGCTCGTTTTCGTCCTGACGGTCACACTTGTTAATTACAACCACAAGAGAATCCCCGCCAAAAAAGCGCACATAAGATGCCAGAAAATCCACATGGTCTCTTCTTTTAGGATTTTCCGAATCAAAAACGCAGATAAGTATGTCTGAAAGCGCTATGGCGTTATGCACCATGGGAATCTGCTTTTCGTATTCATTGCTGTCCGTATCCGGTGTGTCGATCAGCATTACGTGATCAAGGAATGCCGCCATATGACTTGATCGCGTCTCGACATTCTCTGTACCCAGTACTTGACTCAAATGGCCGGCATCGCTCTTTTCCCGGCAAAAAACAACGATGTTTCGGGTAGTGGGACGCAGATTTCCTGCCTCGGACAAGCCGTCGACTTCCGCCAGAGCATTCAGGAGCGTGGATTTGCCGGAGCCGCATGGGCCAATCAGGGTAACAACGAGCTTGCGTTCAAAACGTTCCTCAAGTTCTGTGATCATGCGGAGCACCTGGTCGCACTGTTTTTTTAGGGATGCACCGGGCTGCCACATGGGCGCCTGGTTCACTATAGCCTCAAGCATCCTCACGTCATTTTTATACCCTTCAATCCTGCCAAGTGCTCTTATTGATCCGGTCTGCCGGTTTGAAATCGTCATGATGAAACCTTTGAAAAATGTTTAATTTTGCCTGCCCAGCCCAATCCGTACTTCATATTTAACCGGGGTTCATTGCCTTTCCACACGCTTCAATGTTTACTTGTATCTGATTTATCAGGGTTTCCGCCTCATCCACGGCATCTTTTGCCGCCCGAATTATCCCGCCGGTAATCTCCTGTTCGAAAAGCTCCTTCACCTCTTTAAGTTTGTTGTTTAACCATGCCTGAACAATAGGGCCCAGCATGTCGTCGAGCTGCTTCTGATCAGCCATTTTAAGACTGGTGGTGGCGGGA
Source organism: Desulfobacterales bacterium (assembly GCA_030601485.1). Classification (GTDB taxonomy): domain Bacteria; phylum Desulfobacterota; class Desulfobacteria; order Desulfobacterales; family UBA11574; genus S5133MH16. Next base: position 9,431 of record JAUVTO010000039.1, read on the forward strand.
ATTGCAACAAGGGCACACAGGTCATGCAGCCCGAACAGTCCGGTGAGCTTGACCTTGATTCCCACGGCTCCCACCGGATCGCCTGTTGAAAGAATATAAGTTACAGCCACGGTTGCCGGTACCACGTTTAAAAAGGCGGAGAACGTCTGCCGGATCTTGGTCCAAATCCCCATTTTGCTTCGGAAACTTTTTGCCAGATCTTTCAGCTCTTGCTCGATTCCCTGTGACAGATCAACAATTAAATCCCGGCGTGAAAGAATAGATTCTATCGCCGATTTCCAGTCTCTATTCCGCAATTTTTCCTGCTCCTGAAAAACAACCGGGTGAGCCGAAACAAAGAATTTTAAAGATACCTGTTTTACCGTGGTCTCTACATGCGGATTTTGGTTGTTTTTCAGACCTTTATCTGTTCTGATCCGCTCGACGGCCTCAAGCATTTGCCTGGTCACCGGATCTTTCAGGTTGGCGGAAACCGAAATTTCAGGATTCACCGTTTTGTAGTGCATACGGTTTACGGCAGTTACAAGATCCTCTTCGACTTTGTCGGTAAAATTCTGTTGAGGCTCTATTTTCTTAGTCCCGGAAAGCTTATCTTTTACCTTTTTTGTGGTATCTAATAACACTTTAAAAGGAAGCTCAACAACTCTGCCTGTTTTGCGCATTGCTTTGACATAAGGGGGATCTGTTAGCGTCCAGATCTCAACAAAACGTTTCACTACCCGGTCCATGGGGAAATGCTGCAGGGCTTCATGCACACAATGACTCTGGGCTGTCTGCAGTGTATCAAGATAAAGGCACAGCTCATCACGGGAAATTCTCGCATGTTCGAGAAGATCTCCGGCCATGATCAGCACATCATTTAAAATCGAAGAAAGGAGCTCTATTCTTAATTTGCTAGAATCGATGGACTGGAGGGCATTTATAAACGAAGGATCTTTTTCGCGTACAGGACGCAATGCCATGAATTGTTTGCCCGCAGCCACGGAATTATCCTCATCCGCACGATAAATCCCCAATACGTACCGGTCTGCTTCATTACCATACAAGTTTCGGGCAACAGTCATGGCGTGTTCCTGCACCTCTTCCTGTTCAAAGCTGGGATAAACTCGGTAGACCAAAAAGCATTTTCTCATTCCGATGCCCGTAAGCATTTCTGAGATAAAATCGGTGTTTTCGCGGTTGTTATAGTTGGAATTGGTGAAAACATATATCAGGATATCGGATGATTCCAAAGCCTTCAGGGCAATATCCCGGTTAATGTAAGTGCCTTTGGCTCCGGTATCAAAATCCGGTGTATCCATCAGCACCAGATTCTGAGGAAGAGCGTCGCTTAAAACATAAAGGGGGTGCCCGGAAACGGTGAGATTCTGTGGGTCTTTCAGGGGATCGGGTAAACATCCGAACGGCTCAAACAGGGCAGAAAGCATATTCGGCCGATTGAAGATTTCCCGGTGCACGGAAACAAGTACGCGGCGGTTAAGCCCTGCACTGCCGCCGACCGGCGAAAGGCGTTCACCGACCATCGAGTTGAACAGACTCGATTTCCCTGAAGAACCGCCGCCGCATATGGTTGCCATAATGGGAAAATCAGGAGAAAGCCGGGTAAGCAGTTTGCCGTCAACAATCTTGGACCATGCGGCAACATCCTTGCTTCGACCGAGCCTGAGCCGGTCTTGGATACCAGGAATAGACCTTCTTAATATTTTGAGGGCATCAGTTATGTTTTGTTTATAAAGAGTTTCCATGGCAATTGCCCATAAGATAACACATTTTTCTTCACAAAGGAATGTTGTAATTATGCAATATTGATGGATTCGTAAAAAGTCAGATGGGAAAGGGAATTATTTTATCTCGGATTGGAAAGGGAACTCACGACTTCATTTGACAATTTGTTTCTGATATTCAAAAACACAACCATCAATTTTATATAAAGAAAAAGGATAGATAGCAGATATCGGCAACCTCAGGTTGTTATTCTTGGTCGAATTTATATTTGTAAAGAAATAATTTTGACGATTTTATGGAATTAGGAATACTTCCAGGTGTCTCTGGCCAGATAAAATATCATCGCTTATTTGCTTTTTGGGGAATAAATTTGTCTGGTTCACCTTTTCTGCGGCGAATAACATTGTCGACATCAGGTTTGGCTTGCCA
>JAUVTO010000071.1 GCA_030601485.1 Desulfobacterales bacterium
AAGTCCGATTTAGACGGTTTCGTAAAAAGTTCAAATTCAAGGCGTGCAAATTTTGTAATTATGAGGCGTACTTTTCGTACGTTGAATGATTACGAAATGCAGCACAACGCAGAAGTTGGACTTTTTACGAGACCGTCAAAGTTCTATTGAGTAAAGACCGGCGGTTCGGCAATCAATTTTCATACCATATAAGTTAAGAATGAAACAAGTGTTTTCCCGTATTTTCTCTGGTCTGCAATCTCAAACATGAAAACAGGGTCCGGGATCGGCTCAAGAGGAGAGTGCTCAACGACAATGCGGGCTCCTTTTTTCAGAGATTCTGTCTGCTCAAGGTTGAACAATGCCGGTTTTACCATGCTCTGATTGTAAGGAGGATCCATAAACACAAGATCAAAGGCCGTTCCTGCCAATTTTAAACAATTTAAGTTCTTTTTTATGTCCCATTTAATAATATGAGCCTGTTTATCAAAAGAACACGATGTGATGTTACGCTGTATTACAGATAACGCTCCCGGGTTATTGTCCACAAATACTGCCGATTCAGCGCCCCGGCTCAACGCCTCCATACCCAGGGCGCCGGTCCCGGCAAATAGATCAAGAACTATTGCGTTAAGAACTCGATGGGAAAGAATGTTAAAGATCGATTCGCGCAATCGATCAGCGGTCGGTCTTATGGTCAAACCCCGAACCGAATGCAGCTTTTTACCTTTGCATCTGCCGCTGATAATCCTCAATCCCATACCTTTTCCAGAATAATTCAGCCCGTCGCAAAGCACCTTTAAGAAACGTTCAAACTCTTAAGTCTCTTATCCAGATAAGCCCGCTCAACCCCGATTGCTTCAGCCGTGTTACTGATATTGTTATTATGTTGCAAAAGTTTTCTTTTAATAAATTCTCTTTCGAAAGCTTTTTTGGCGTCCTTCAAACAAGGATTTAAAAAGAGCGCTGATTCAACCGGCACTATCCCGCCCGCAGGACCGGGGTTATAAGGTGCGGGCAAATCGAATTCGTCAATAACATCCTTTTCCACCATAATATCAAGCCGTTCAATAAGATTCTTCAGCTCCCTGACATTTCCCGGCCAGGAATAATTGCATAACATATCAACGGCTTTCCGGTTCATTCTCTTTTTTTCACTTCGATCCTGTTTCGCACATACAGCAAAAAATGTTTCAACCAGAAGAGGAATATCTTTACGGCGATCCCTTAAAGACGGGACCTCTATGGGGATCACATTCAGTCGGTAGTAAATATCTTCTCTGAAATTGCCTTTTTCAATCTCCTTTTCAAGATCTTTGTTACTGGATGCAATGACTCGGACATTTACCCTCAAGGTTCTGTCTCCACCGACTCTCTGGAACTGCTTTTCTTGCAATACTCGAAGAATCTTTGACTGGGTCTTTAAGCTCATATCACCGATTTCATCCAAAAAAATAGTTCCGTTGTTGGCCAGTTCAAATTTCCCGATCTTTTTTGTTGTGGCATCTGTAAGGGCGCCCTTTTCCTGACCAAACAGTTCGCTTTCGACGAGTTCTTCCGGAATCGCGGCACAATGGACAGTAACAAGCGGATAATCTGCACGGGAACTCAGTTGATGTATGGTGCGAGCAACCAGTTCCTTTCCCGTCCCGTTTTCTCCGGTAATCAGTATCCATGCATCTGTCGGGGCTGCGATAGCGATCTGTTTTTTCAGAGCCGCAATGGGAGGACTGTTTCCGGTTATTGAGTGTTTTTCTAAGGTCTTTTTACGCAGATATCTGTTTTCTTCTTCAAGTCTCCTGAAATTTAACGCATTATTAATTGCCACAATGATTTTATCAATTGAAAGCGGTTTTTCGATTAAGTCGAATGCGCCCAGTTTTGTAGCTTTAACGGCGGTTTCTATTGTCCCGTGTCCGGAGATAATGATGACTTGAATATACGGATTGTCCTTCTTTATCTCCTTTAAGGTTTCAATACCGTCAATACCCGGCATCCAAATATCGAGCAAAACAAGATCCGGGAACTCGGTATCTACGATTTTCAACGCTTCATATCCATTGGCAGCGGTTAAAACCTCAAAGCCTTCATCTGAAAGCAGACCGCTTAACGATTGGAGTATGGAAGGTTCATCATCAACAATCAAAATAGAAGGAAACATATTCTTTAACTCCTTATCACGAACTTAGGTTCGTTTAACTCCGTTCCGTAAGACTTCGGGAAAACCTTGAAATAAAGGTTACCTTACGCCGGGAATTCTATAATAAATTTTGCGCCCCTGGGATGGTTGTCCTGCACGCGTATCATGCCGTTATGATCAGAAACAATGGCGCTTACAATGGTAAGTCCTAACCCCATGCCGGCCTTTTTTGTTGAAAAATAAGGTTCAAAAAGACGCGTCTTATCCTCATCGGAAATGCCCGGTCCATTGTCTGTAACCTCCAGCCGCACGATCTTTAAAATCGGATCATGGATTAACGTAATCAAAATATCGCCGTCATTCTTTATCGATGCTATGGCGTTGTCCACGAGATTGATCATGGCCTGCTTGATCTGCTGACGATCAAGGTTAAGAAGGGGAATATCGTCTATCTTATTGAATTCAAAATTAATATTTTTATGCCCCTCTTTATAGAGCGCCAGGGTCTCTTCAATGATCGGCGGCAAATCGCAGGGCTTTGGGTTTGCTGTGGGAAATTTTGCAAAGGATGAAAATTCGTCCACAAGATTTCGAATCAGTTCTACGTGGTCAGTAATTGTCTGTGTGCACTCATCAAAAACCGTCTGGTTGATCTGCTCGGAATATTTTCGCTTCAGACGCTGGGCGGAAAGCGATATGGGGGTCAGCGGATTTTTTACTTCATGCGCAATCCGGCGAGCTACTTCACGCCATGCAACCATACGCTGGGCCTTTTCAAGTTCCGTGAGATCATCAAACACCATTACGATACCCATGTGTCGACCGGAGTCGTCTTCAAGGGCATTTACATGCATCAAAAAACTCAAAGGGCTTCCACTGACGGTCAGTTTTACCGGCAACTCCACGGCACGGTTTCGTGAGGTTTTAAGATTCTCCATGACCTCTTCGGCAAGATTCAGAAGCTGTTCATCCAAAAGTTTTTTATAACTCTTGTTGATGATTTCATCTGACTTGAGATTCAACATTTTTTCAGCCGATTTGTTGATGGTGGAAATGAACCCTCCCGCGTCAAGTGTAATTACACCGGCAGAAACATTTTCAAGAACAATTTCCATATATTGCCGTCTTTTTTCAATCTCGACATTCTGTTCTCGAAGCAGGCGAGCGGAAAGCTCCAGTTGATCCCTGCCGATTCGCAAATCTCTGGTCATTTTATTAAATGAATTCACAAGGCTCCCCATTTCATCGTCGGCCACCAGGCCGATACTGAAACTCAAATCTCCTTCCGCAACTCTGTGGGTTCCTTCAGCCAGTTCCATGATCGGTATGGTAATGGTTTTCGCTAAGTAGAAGCCAAACCATACCGCACAAAATACAACCAGAAGCCCTACGATGGACAAGGTGATATAGTAAGTCACCTGAATCGGTTTCTTAAGAAGTTTTATCTGCTGGTATTCTTCAAACCCTCTTGAAATGGACACCATGTTTTCGGAAAGGTCCGGCGGCATCAGTCTGGTTAACACAACAAACGCCTCTGCATTGGTACGCTTTGCTCCAAAAGGGATGGTTCCGATAGTTCTGATGAGCTCCCCTGCAAGATTACTTTCAGAGATTGAGCGGACACCTTTGAGCGGCATTTGTTTTAAAAGATTATCGGCGGAAACCACTCCAAAGGGAATATCTTCCAATTCCGGCGAAAGGGAAAATGTAAGGCGACTTGCATTGGCGTCATAAAGTTCAACGGCATGAAGATTAAACTCTCGCTGGACGATTTGAATGTAATGGGAAAGGGCTTTTTTCTTTTCGGAATCCAAAAGTTTTTTTGTTTCTATTTGATATGATACTCTTTCCATAAAAAACTGGCTGCTCTCTTCAGCATGCCAGTATAAACTCCGGCCCACCTGCAGTGAGTTTTTAAGGGCCTGTTCTACCGGAACGTTAAACCAAAATTCAATGCTGGCTGTGATAAAGTTGATGGAAAAGAAAAAAAGTATAATGGTCGGCAAAAGTGACAGCGTTATAAATGCTACCACAAGTTTGGTTCGAAGCTTTGCGCCCATTACTTTGCGTTTTCTGTCATAAAGGAGCTTTACCAAATTTCTGAAGACAAGGAATATCAGCAGGATCAGCAACAGCAAATTGATGTTGATCAATATAAACATCAGGATGGTATTGGAAACGGGGATGCCGGCTCCAAAATGTATTATCCTGTTCTCGGCATAAGTCAGTATAGCCACCACTGCAATGATGACAAAAATAATAATGACCTCGCGCTTTCTTCTGTTGCGCTCTTCATCCGAAATATAAGATGCCGGCTTTTTGTATCTTTTATTTGCCATGATAATTGGTCGATCTAGTAGATGAAATCTATGGTATACAAGTCGGTTTCAAAGTCCCAGAGAGAAACAAAAAAAAGAATATAGTGCAGATAAAAAGGAAGGGTTACTTTGCTAAGCTCAGCCTCAGCCCTTATTTGATAATGCCCGCCTTTTTCAAGCTTGTTAAGAGTGACAACTTTCAGGCTGTCAATTACAGCCATTAATTTCTGGGCCTCTGCGAAAGAATGCGTAATCTGCGGTCTGCCGCCATCCCATGACCGTGTTACAACAAATTCTTCTTTCAGGTTATTGTACTTGATGGTATTTGTCGTTTTTATATCGGCGATCTTTTTATCGAGCCATAGATTGCGTACCTTGTAAAGCTTAATGAAAAATGAAAATGTGGTGGGAACACCACTGAATATAGCCGTTTTCATTTCTTCTCTAAACGCATCTTCAACCTTCAGGTAAACAAGAAGGTCGTCTCGCGTATTGGTAACAATTATGTTTGTCAATTTGGCATCCTGGGCAAAACATAGATTCTGGACAAAAAAGATTATGCCAAGGAGCCAGACACCTGTTTTTCGATTTATAAATGATTTCATATCAATACTGTACAGGGCTTTAAATTAAGAGAAGGAATTTTCGCAAATAACCACAAAGGACAATAAAATTAATTAATAGCGGATACCTTGTTAAATGGCAAGTGATTTTGGTTGACAGGAGGGCAACTCATTTTCAGTGTTGATTGTGCGGGTCTCCCATGATTCTTTTCGAGAAAAAAATTCCTTAAGAAAGGCGTGATTGAATTCATGGCCGGATTTACTGACTACCACATGGCCTAAAATAGGCATGCCTAAAAGTGAAAAATCTCCGATGCAGTCGAGGATTTTATGTCTTACAAATTCGTCCCTATAGCGCAGGCCGTCTTTATTAACCACATCTTTGTCATCAATGATAACCACATTATCCAGAGAAACTCCGCGGGCCAGACCGTAACGCTTAAAATATTCATATTCATGCAGAAAACCGAAGGTTCTGGCCCTGCATATTTCACGTTCAAAAACCTGGTCCGATAGATCTACGGAATAGGACTGCCTTTTGATCAGGGAATGATCATATTCAATAGTACAGGTTATTTTGTAAGTCGAGCAGGGGTATACCCCAACCATTTTGCCGTCTTTTTTAAGCTCAATCGGTTTTTTGACTACGAAAAAATACCTGGGCGCGACCTGCTCCCGGATCCCTGCAGATCTTATCATGGACGTAAAGGGTCCGGCGCTGCCGTCCATTATGGGCATCTCATAGCTATCGATCTCTACCAGGGCATTGTCGATTGAAAGGCCGGCAAAACTGGCCATAAGATGCTCTATGGTTGAAACAATAAAGCCTTCGCACCCTATGACGGTAGCCATGCTTGTATCCACAACCATATTAAAATGAGCGGATATGCACGGGCAGTCAAGAAGGTCTGTCCTTATGAACTTGATGCCATGATTGCTCGGTGCAGGCTTAATGGTCAGATTGACTTTTTTCCCCGAATGAACGCCCACGCCTGAACAACTGACCGGTTTTTCAACGGTTCTTTGTTTAAAATACATGAAAATTATAAGTTTTATGCAGCTAAAATTTATAAATGGTCTGTTGAATAACTGTGCAAATTTTATTTGACGGTCTCGTAAAAAGTCCAACTTCTGCGTTGTGCTGCATTTCGTAATCATTCAACGTACGAAAAGTACGCCTCATGATTACAAAATTTGCACGCCTTGAATTTGAACTTTTTATGAAACCGTCTAAATCGGACTTTTTACGAATTCATTTTATTTAGACCGAATAACATAAATACGAACCATCAAAAATCAAGCTGAAATTTTTATATATAATATATTTTATTGGTTATGTTTTACAAGAATTATTTATAATCTTTGATTTTGTTGAAAATAACATCTAAATACCGCATAAGAATTGCTGCTGATTTATGTCTTTTGAAAAAAGTTATTTCAAGATTTTAGGTAAAAAGATTGTTCTATATCCAGCTATTTGTTATGATCCAAAAATTTTTAAGTGAATACGGTTTCCATGCATAAAAGAGCTTTTCTGTCTAATTGTTAAAATAGATCCTTTTTTTCAATACCCATCCGGTTGTTTATGCAATGTTGACAGTCTCGTAAAAAGTCACAATCCGACGGCAAAGTAAAAAGATCCAAATTCAAGGCACGCAAATTCTGAGGAACGAAGCGTACATATAGTACGCTGCGGTAACGAAGGATGCAGCGCAACGCAGAAGTTGGACTTTTTCCGAAGCCGTCAATGTTAGGGAAGATGCTATCTGAAAGGAGGAGGCGTGCTCGCAAAGGTATTAAGCAGCGCTGTTATTGGAATTGATGCGTTTTTAGTTGAAGTGGAAGTCGATATCACATCAGGACTCCCTACGTTTACCACGGTCGGGCTCCCGGAAGCTTCTGTAAAAGAAAGCAAGGAGAGAGTCAAGTCCGCCATTAATAATTCGGGGTATAGATTTCCTGCTGACAGGATCACCGTTAATCTTGCGCCCGCCAATATTAAAAAGGAAGGAACCGGTTTTGATCTTCCCATCGCTTTGGGAATACTTACCGCAACCCGAATCATTCCCCAACAAATCATATCCAAATACCTGGTTTTGGGTGAACTGTCCCTGGACGGTCGCATTAAACCTGTCAGGGGTTCTCTTCCCATGGCCCTGGCTGCGAAACATGCCGATTATACCGGAATCATCGTACCGTATGACAATGGTCGCGAAGCTTCGGTTGTGGAGGATATCACGGTTCTGCCGGTAAAAACCTTGTCTCAGCTGGTAAGTTTTTTTCGTGGATTTACTCAAATAAAACCCGAACAAACCGATATTTCTGCCTTATTTAAAGATGCCAAAGATTTTGAAGTCGATTTTTCCGAGGTCAAGGGCCAGGAACATGTAAAACGATCTTTGGAAGTTGCCGCTGCAGGGGGGCACAATCTAATTATGATCGGCCCCCCGGGCTCGGGAAAAACCATGTTGGCAAAACGTCTCCCAACCATACTTCCCCCCTTAACATTTGAAGAAGCCATTGAAACTACGAAAATATTTAGCGTCGTCGGAATGCTTGAAAAAGACCAGGCACTGATCACAAAAAGGCCTTTCAGATCGCCTCATCACACCATATCAGATGCGGGTTTGATCGGCGGCGGTCATATCCCCAGGCCCGGCGAAGTGAGCATGGCGCAGAATGGGGTTCTGTTTCTGGACGAACTTTCGGAATTTAAGAAACATGTATTAGAGGTTCTCCGACAGCCGCTGGAAGACACCAAGGTAACCATTTCCCGGGCCGCTTTGACCATAACTTATCCTTCAAGTTTTATGCTGGTGGCGGCAATGAACCCCTGTCCCTGCGGATATTTCTCCGACCCCAAGCACGAGTGCCGATGCACCTATCCGCAGATTCACCGCTTTCGCTCAAAAATATCCGGCCCCTTGATGGACCGAATCGATATTCACGTCGAAGTTCCGGCAGTTCCCTATAAAGACTTAAGAGGAAGTGCTGATGCAGAATCATCGAAGAAAATCAGAGCACGCGTCAGTGCAGCACGAGAGCGCCAGTCCCAAAGATTTAAAAGAACAAAAATTTACAGCAATGCTCAGATGCTCAGCCGGCATATTAAAAAACATTGTAAAATCGACGACGCCTCATGCAATATTCTTGAATCGGCCATTGACAAGCTGGGCCTATCCGCCCGCGCCTATAACCGGATATTAAAAATCGCACGAACCATTGCAGATCTTGACGGCGAATCCCATATCCGGGTGGATCACATTTCCGAAGCGGTTCAGTACCGGAATTTAGACAGGGGCAAACGATTTATCTGACCCCTTTTAGGTTTCAAAACACATGAACCATTTAGTTTGTCCAACCTTGA
>JAUVTO010000198.1 GCA_030601485.1 Desulfobacterales bacterium
AAAATTGATTTTCGGCAATTGAAAGTCTGTTGTATCCTCCTCAGGAGCAGCCGCCTCTTCTGCTTCACTTGCCTTAACCTCCTCTTTTGAAGGTTTGGCCTTTTCTTCTTTTGCTTCTTGATCCTGTTTTTCCGGATCCCCTTGCGCGAATACTCTCCTGTCTTTGATAATAAAATCTTTTTTATCCGGCATTTCTGATCTCCTCTATATTTTCAGTAAAAATTTAATTATACCTGAATCGGCAATATTTTCAAAAAGCTAACGTTGATGAACTCGTAAAAAGTCCTAAAACCGTCATGCCGGACTTGATCCGGCATCCAGAAGCCATTGAATTTGCTGGATGCCGGCTTTCGCCGGAATGACAAAAAAGGGTGTTTTTCGACTTTTTACGAAACCGTCAACGTTCTATAATAACATAAATTATGAAACACGTGAGACAATAAATTCCCCGATTTTTTCCGCAGATATTCCAAAAAGCTCTTTCATCCCCACAAGCTCAATATGCCGTTCATCCCATGTCACACTGTTTTCCTGAACAATGTTTTTGATGCGCTCATATTTTCCGCCAAGGGCTTTTATCTTTACATCCAAAGGAACATTTTCTTTAAAGGATATATTCAATAATAGTATATATTCTATTAAATTCGGCGTGGCGGGAGAATCGGATATAATCGGAATAACGATAATGCTTCGGTCGTCTTTCCGTCCTTTGCCGATATATACATTTCCTTCCCGTACAATGATTCTTTTGGTTCCCTTAAGCAGGGGGTCGGTTTCTACACGGGACGGAATCGGTTTTAACGTGCCGTCTTTCTTTATTATTTTGATTGTGGTTTGATCTGTGGGTTCGCCAAGAACGTTCAGGCCTCCGATTCTGTAAAAAATGGCTCCTTTTATATCTGAAACAATTTCCTGCAGATTTTTAAGAACCATAATATTTCTGTTAATAAGTTGAGAAGCATGGATATTATATTGGGTCAGTGCTTCGAACAGTATTCCTTCTACCTTTTCGCTTATACGGCTTGTCCCGACAGTGACGGTTTTCGCCTGGTGCCTGATAGCATCCACAGGTCGGGACATGCAGTTAATCGATTCTCCCAAACACTCAAAAAGCGTGTTCAACATGTTCAGGGCCGTACCCTTTTTCCCGAAATCTATTTCAAAATCAGATACCGGCAGTCTCCCGGACAGATATTTTAGAAGAAGCGTCAGATCTGATGCTGCTTCAAGCCCCATGGCAGACGGAAAACTGTTATCCGCTTTTTTTCTTCTGAATTCTTTATAGAAAAAAGCGATTTTTTCCCTGAAAGATTTTTCAAGGATTAATTCGTAAACATCCATTCCTTTATTCGCATGATCGTCTACGGTTTTCCGGATATCTTTATTGAACCCGTACAGGAAGCGTGAACCTTCATTAATTGCCATAGCGGCATAATATCCCCAGATATGCCCCACAAGGGTGTTCAGGATGGGGGCAAAATGCTCTCTGACAATCGGGACGTGGAAAACATCCGCTGCATAAGGTTCAAACCGATTTTCACCCTCGTTAGCGATGACAACGACCGTAGCTTTGTGTGCCTGGAATATCGCCGTATCCTTTATAATATCTCCGATTACCGTTCCCCTGGCCCCGGCGGCGCAAACAATGATCAGCGGTTCCGATGAAAGATCGATGTGTTTTTTATCTTCAACATAGTCAGATGAAATCGTTTTATAGCAAAGCTCGCTCAGTTTGATCCTGATTTCATCTGCCGAAGCCTTGTTGGGGCCGCTGCCCACGGCGGCCCAGTATGTCTTTGTTGTAGCAAGCCTTTTCGCAGAATTTCCGATCTTGTTATGCATTGAAAGGATTTTTCTCATATGGCCGGGCATTGCAAGAAGCTCTTTTATTTGTGCGGTAACAAAGTCATCACCCCTGCGATTTAGAAGCCCGGCAATTTTAAGACCCAAAAGAGCACCCGCAACGATTTGAGAATAGAAGGCTTTTGTAGAAGCTACCGACATCTCGATATCCCTGCCGCTGCTGGTGTACATAACACCGTCAACCTTGAAGGTAATATCCGAATCCCTGCGGTTAACAATAGCCATGGTGTGGGCGCCTCGTTCTTTCACCATATCGACGGTACGATTGGTATCTGTGGTCGTTCCGGACTGGCTTATGGCAATTACAAGGGAGTCCGCCATCATTTTTTTATCGTCATGGTCATTAAGTTTAAAACCGCTTAGCTCCGATGCTTTGAGTGCACTGATATAAAATGACGGATCGTCCATATAGTAATTCAGAATGTCCGCACATGCATGGGCAGCAACACCGGCGGTACCCTGCCCAACAAAAAAGATTCGTCGTATTTTTTTATCCAGCAGGGCCTTTTGCAAAGTTTCAGGGAATGTCTTTTCATCCAGGGTGACGACATACCGCCGGATCTTATCTTCCTTGATTTTCCAGCGCTTCTGAAGGGTCTTTTCCACAGAATGCGGAGATTCCGAAATTTCTTTTAAAAAATAATGGGGAAAATCCTGGCGGTCTATGTCTCTTGAAGTAATTTCGGTATGTTTTATGTCATTTTGACCAAGGTCAATCCGGGTATTGTCATAATAGATTGCTTTAATGCCGTCCATTCCTCCGGCGGAATCCTGATTCAGGATAAAAATCTGCCCCTGGGTCGTACCGTCTCTGCCTTCTACTTCTTTTTCACCGTCCATCTTGATAAAAAAGGGGGTCTCTTCAATTAGTCCGTAGACCTCTGAGCTGGACATATAGTAATCTTTGGCAATACCGATAAAAATGGCCTGACCGCTTCCTTTCTGGGCCAGAAAGAGCTTGCCCGGAGCCAGATCGGTATGCATGGATATGGCATGTGACCCCTTGAAGTCGTTTACCGCCAGGCGAAATGCTTCTTGAACATCAACACCCTGGTTAATATACTTTTCGATCTGAAGCGGAATGATCTTTGTATCTGTAGTTATCTCCTGATGTATAACGCCGCCATTCCTTTCATATTCATTTTTAAGTTCCAGATAATTATCGATATCTCCGTTCAGACAGGCGTGTATGATACCGCTTTTTGGAACATTGCTCCCGGTGGTACTGTTGTCCACAGGATGACAGTTGGGTTCGCTGATGGCGCCTACTGATGCCCAGCGCGTGTGGGCGGAAATTGTATGGTATTTAGGGTAAAATGAGACCAGTTTATGGAAAATCGTATCGTTTTTTATTTGTTTGCGTAGAAAACGAATATTATCTCCAAGACTCCCTACTTCAGCGGCAACTTTATAAGTAATGGCAACCGCAACACGTTTTTGACCGTTTTCATCTTCTGACCCATTTATTTTGATTCCCAGGTTAACCAGAACATCTTGGGCTGAACGTTCTTTTAACTGATCATAAAGATTCGCCTTTTTTATTGTTTCTTCGAACCTGTCAAATTCAGAACCATCAAGAACAAACATCATGGATATTCCCGCAGAATCCCGGCCCCTGACCTCAAGACGGTCGATACTGTTCAGTACGGCATTGATCTGTTTGAAAATATTTACTTCATAACTGGTGGGAGTTTCATGGCCATTTCTTAAAAAATCTTTTACATTTTTGATATTATTGGTAATTTCTGAAGTGAGGCACCAGATAATGTCCTTGATACAATCGATACGCCGCGATAGAATATCCACATCATCAGACTCAA
>JAUVTO010000212.1 GCA_030601485.1 Desulfobacterales bacterium
CAGTATATAGTTGGAGACTCTTATATCGGAATTCCAGATCTGGATTTTGAGATGGATGTGATTGATGAGCGTAAGATTTATTTATACGACCTTGTTTCCAATCCCAAAGACAATTTTACCTACGAATACGATTTTGGAGATGGCTGGAATCATAAGATCGTTTTAGAAAAAACTTTGCCATTAGATTTTTCCGAATCCCCAATAGTAATCAAGGGCAAGAAGGCATGCCCACCTGAAGATTGTGGAGGCATTTGGGGGTATTCTGATTTTTTAGAGGCTATTCAAAACCCAAAGCACGAAGAACACGAATCTATGCTTGAGTGGGTTGGTGGAGAATTTGATCCTGATGCGTTAGATATTAAGCTTATTAATAGTCATCTGAAAAATTTGAAATTATGAGATCTCTTTACATAAAAAACAGCCAACAAGGCGCCGGATGCTTCGCCGGCGTCGTTCGGCAAATAATATAAATTTGGAATAAGGATCAGTATATGTTAATATTTGAATGGGATTTTAAAAAGGCAAAAACTAATCTGGAAAAACATGGTGTTTCTTTTGAGGAAGCAAGCACCGCTTTTAAAGATCCTTTGTCATTAACCATTGATGATCCTTTACATTCAAGCGATGAAAAAAGATTGGTTCTTATTGGAATATCGTATAATAATCGCATGTTGGTTGTTGTTCATACAGAAAGAGGTGACCACATAAGGATTATCAGTGCCAGAAAACCAACAAAAAAGGAAAGGTTAGAATATGAAGGTAATGTCTAATGATCCAGACATGATGGAAGAATATGATTTTAGCAAGGGCATAAGAGGCAAATACGCTAAAAAATACAAAAAAGGAACAAATGTTGTAATCATCGATTCCGACGTAGCTGAATTTTTTCCAGACGAGAACTCAGTAAATGACGCCTTGCGGTCATTAATTCCTATAATTAAAAAAAGAGAAAAAAGGACTGCCGAACAAGGGCATTGAGATGAACTGGGAAAAGCTGGCGCGTTTTTACCTTTTCCGGCAGTCCTCACAACTCTCGCATTTTTCAAAGCCCTTTTTAGCTTTTCCCAGCGCACTCATGCCCACCGTATATTAAATAAAAAAACCCCTATGAAAATTATCAACCTGAAATTGATTCGAACCAATGATACCGACCAATCATGAAAAAAATGCCGTAAACGTCTCATCCTATCTTAAAAGGATGGCCGAAATAGCGCCATATAAAAGGGCGGTTGTTTATCCTGCAGGCCGGGATAATTATGGCAGGGTTGCATATTCTCACCTTACCTTTCTGCGACTCGATCGGGAATCTGACTGTCTGGCCCACGGGTTTGAAAAAACAGGCATCAATCGCGGTACCCGTACCATTTTGATGGTAAAACCCGGCCTGGAATTTTTTATTATCATATTCGCACTTTTCAAAACCGGAGCGGTTCCGGTTATCGTGGACCCCGGAATGGGAATACGCCGTATGGTCGACTGTTTTAGAGAAGGCCGGCCCCATGCGTTTATCGGTATCCCTGTTGCTCATGTACTTCCAACCCTTTATCCAAAATATTTCAATGCCGTAAGGACATGGATAACCGTGGGCCGGCGCTGGTTCTTGAAAGGTTTTACACTAAACCGGGTCCGTCAGATTCCCTGGAGACCCTATACAGCAGCTAAAACCGGTCGGGATGAGACAGCCGCTATCCTTTTTACCACCGGCAGCACAGGGCCTGCCAAGGGTGTGGTATACACTCATGGCAACTTTGATGCCCAGCTCCGTCATATAAAATCCCACTTGGGCATTTCAACCGATGAAATAGATCTTTCCACATTTCCGCTTTTTGCCCTTTTTTGGCCGGCGTTGGGGATAACGTCAGTGATACCGGATATGAACCCCACAAAACCTGCCCGGGTAAACCCTAAAAAGATCATCGAGGCTATTTTAAACCAGGGGGTTACCAACATGTTCGCTTCACCCGCCCTGTTGGATCGCGTCGGCAAATACGGCAAACAAAAAAGCATAAAGCTGCCGTCTTTGAAAAGGGTAATTTCAGCCGGAGCACCGGTATCACCATCTATTATTGAGCAGTTTGCCTCCATGCTGTGTGAAGATGCCGAGATTCATACGCCATACGGCGCCACCGAAGCGGTGCCCGTCATATCTATCTCGAGCAATGAAATCCTGTCTGAAACCAGAAAATTGAGCGAGCAAGGCTATGGTATCTGTATCGGACGTCCCATTAACGACTTAGATGTGCGAATTATCAAAATCAGCAATGATCCCATCAATAAGTGGTCAAACGACCTTGTGGTTGAAGACACCGAAATCGGTGAGATAACGGTTAAAGGAGATCTGGTAACCCGACACTACTTTGAAAGACCCGAAGCAGATGCCCTTTCCAAGATTAAAGACGGGAATACGGTATGGCACCGGATGGGTGATCTCGGATGGATGGATTCAAAGGGAAGAATATGGTTCTGCGGTCGCAAAAGCCATCGCGTGACCACTGAAGAAACTACTCTTTTTACCATCCCCTGCGAGGCGATCTTCAACAATCATCCCATGGTATTTCGAAGTGCCCTTGTAGGGATAGGCCCTCTGCACCGACAAAAACCGGTACTATGCATCGAACTGGAACATGGCAAAAATAGGTATAAAAAAAAGGAAATTAAAAAAGAACTTTTTGAGCTTGGACAACAAAACGAATTGACAAAAAACATTAACAGCATATTGTTTTGCAAGTCTTTTCCGGTAGACGTCCGACACAATTCAAAGATCTTCCGTGAAAAACTGGCAATATGGGCAGAAAAGAAATTAAGTTAATGAAAAATGATGAATCAATAAAAGCAACCGCTCCCTTAAAAGTTCTGGTCACAGGGGGCGGCGGTTTTTTGGGCAGCGCTATTGTAAAACGACTTGCAGAAAGAAGATATCATGTCCGAAGCTTTTCCCGCAACCGTTACCCCGAACTTTCATCCATGGGAATTGAACAGATACAGGGCGATATCTGTGATAAAACTGCAATTGAACAAGCATTAAGGGGCGTGGACCTTGTTTTTCATACCGCAGCAAAAGCCGGGATCTGGGGGGATTATTTCGACTACTACAGAACCAATGTAACCGGCACCCAAAACATAATTGCCGGCTGTAAAAAGCATCATATTTCAAGGCTGATTTATACAAGTTCGCCCAGCGTTGTCTTTAACGGTACTGACATGGAAGGAGTTAATGAATCTGTTCCTTATCCGGCAACGTATCATGCGTATTACCCGCAAACAAAGGCGATTGCCGAACAGCATGTCATCAAGGCCGCCGGCCAGGGGTTAATGACAATTATTTTGAGGCCTCATTTGA
>JAUVTO010000020.1 GCA_030601485.1 Desulfobacterales bacterium
GTTCAGGCACGATTGTTGATTGGCGATTGATGATTGTTGATTTAAAAACCAAAATAAATTCATAGAGTTGGTAGCGGCACGATTAGAGCTGAATTCCGCTTTATGGGGTTTTCGGTCAAGCACTAACTATATTGATTTTCTTCTATTCTTTTAAAAAGTTTTCTCCATTTGGCACGAAACTTGAACAAGTTTATAATCATGATTTATATTTTTATATAGTTATTTTTTTTATGACGATTATCAGGGGTCATTTTGTATACTAATACAGGAGGATACCATGTGGGAATATACCGGAAAAGTAAAAGATCATTTTTTAAATCCGCGAAATGTGGGCGTGATAGAACACGCTGATGGTGTTGGCGAAGTCGGCTCACTGGCATGCGGCGATGCTTTAAAACTCACTTTAAAAGTTGATGGCGATAAAAGAATTAGCGATGCAAAATTCCAAACCTTCGGTTGTGCAAGTGCCATTGCATCATCTTCCGCTCTGACTGAAATGATCAAGGGAATTACAATAGATGAAGCGGAAAAAATTACGAATAATGATATTGCGGAATATCTTGGAGGACTTCCAAAGGAAAAGATGCACTGCAGTGTTATGGGCCGTGATGCTTTGGAAAAAGCAATAGCCAATTACAGGGGCGAACCGGAAAAAGAGGTTGACGGTGAAATTGTGTGTGAGTGCTTTGGGGTCACCGATCTTGAAATCCAAAGAGCAGTTAAGGAAAACAGCCTGAAAACCATCGAGGATGTCACGGATTATGTTAAAGCAGGGGGCGGGTGTGGGAACTGCCACGATAAAATTCAGGAAATCATTGCATCTGTTAACGGCACGCCCTTTACGGAGAAGACAAGACCTGCGGGATTGACCAATATCCAGAAAATCAGGCTTATTGAAGAGACATTGGAACGTGAAATTCAACCCGAACTGAAAAAAGACGGTGGCGGTATTGAATTTATTGATTTTGCCGATAATACGGTCTTCGTAAAACTGCGTGGCACCTGCTCGACATGCAGCGCATCTCAAGTGACGTTGAAACATTATGTGGAAACAAGGATAAAGGAACTGGTTTCCCCTGAACTGGTGGTAGAAGAGGTGAAACAATGAAGACGATATATGTGGACAATAACGCAACAACACGGGTTGCCCCGGAGGTGCTGGAAGTGATGCTTCCATATTTAAGTGAGTTTTACGGCAACCCGTCCAGTATGCATTCCTTCGGCGGGAAAGTAGCACATAATATCGAGGAAGCGCGCGCAAAAGTTGCATTGTTGATCAACGCATCGCCTGATGAAATCATGTTTACCAGTTGCGGAACCGAAAGTGACAGTACCGCTATCCATGCGGCAATCTCATCTGTCCCCGATAAAAAACATATTATAACCTCAAGGGTAGAACATCCTGCCGTAAAGAATTTATTTGAGCATCTTTCAAAAAAGGGCTACCGGGTCACATTTGTTCCGGTTGACCGAAAGGGAATGCTTGACCTCGATTATCTGTATAACAGTCTTACCGGTGACACCGCCATTGTAAGTATTATGTGGGCAAATAACGAAACCGGAATGATTTTTCCGATCGAAGAAATATCACAGGTCATAAAGAAAAAAGGGATTGTTTTTCATACCGATGCGGTTCAAGCTGTCGGCAAGATACCAATCGATGTCAGCAAATCAGAAATAGACATGCTTTCTATTTCAGGGCATAAGATTCATGCACCCAAAGGAATCGGCGCCCTTTATGTCCGTAAAGGGACCCGATTTTCTCCGTTTCTTATCGGCGGCCATCAAGAAAGCGGCCGTCGAGGCGGAACCGAGAATGTCGTCTACATTATCGGGCTTGGAAAGGCAAGCGAGCTGGCGGAAATCCACCTCGGAGAGATGACAACCCATGTCGGAAAATTACGGGACAAGCTTGAAAATGAATTATTAAGGTGCATCCCCAATGTTATGATAAACGGGGACACAGAGAATCGACTTCCCAATACCACAAGCATTAGCTTTGAATATGTGGAAGGTGAATCGATTCTTTTAATGATGGATGAATTGGGCATTTGTGCTTCCTCAGGTTCGGCATGCACATCAGGTTCTCTTGAACCTTCTCATGTTTTGCGCGCCATGGGCGTCCCGTTTACGGCCGCACACGGGTCCATACGATTCAGCCTGGGTGTCTACAATACGAAAGAAGAAATCGATTTTATTGTAGAAAAGCTTCCGCCGATTATTGAAAACCTTAGAAATATGTCACCCTTTTGGAATAACTTAGAGGCTTCGCCCCAACGGGACGTATGATTATCAGGATAATGTAACAGTTGCCGAGTTGACGTTTTTTATGGGAGCTTTTTAAAATGGATAACAGTATAAAAGAAAATCAACACACATGCAAAACAGATGTGGAATCCCTTTCCCAATACAGGGAAAAACTGCCGGGAATTGTTGAGAACATCATCGAAAACTGTGGTGACAGTCAATGCTTCACTCATGTGGACTATGAACCGATTCCCTCGGAAGGATATGTTGTTGATATCATAAATAAATTAAGGGAAATTCTTTTCCCTGGGTATTTTACCAGGGAAAAGATCGATCCTGTCAACCTGAAATACAACATCGGACAATCTGTTTCAGTTCTGTTTGATATGCTTTCCGAGCAGATTACCCACAACATGAGGCACGACTGCTTTAGATACGATCTGCCGTGCAGAGAATGCGAAGAGCAAGGACAAAAAATTGCTCTTGACTTTCTGGAATCTATTCCATCCATACGAAAAATCTTGGCAACAGATGTACGGGCAATATATGATGGAGATCCTGCTGCAAAAAGCTATGACGAGATTATCTTCAGCTATCCCGGTATGTTTGCTATAACCGTACATAGGGCGGCCCATAAGCTTTTTAAATTTCAAGTGCCGCTTCTTCCTCGAATCATGACGGAACATGCCCACAGTTTAACCGGTATAGATATCCATCCAGGGGCTGAAATCGGGGAAAGTTTTGTGATTGATCATGGAACGGGCGTGGTGATCGGTGAAACCACAGCAATCGGTAAAAACGTGCGCATCTACCAGGGAGTAACTCTGGGCGCCCTTTCACTGCCTAAAGATGCCGGGGAGCGGTTGAGAGGAAAGAAGCGCCATCCCACAATAGAAGACGATGTTATCATCTATTCAGGCGCTACGATTTTGGGCGGAGATACCGTAATCGGTGCGCGTTCCGTAATCGGAGGAAATGTCTGGATAACGGAATCTGTTCCTCCGGATACTAAGGTGATAATGGAAACACCGCGGTTGATCTATAAATAGCTCGATATTGGATATACATTGAAGGATTCAGGAATTAAAGGATATGAAAATATTTTCCAACATCGGCACAACCATTGGTTCAACACCTCTGGTACGGCTGAATACCATTACTCAAGGCCTTGATGCTGAACTACTTGCCAAGCTTGAGTTTTTCAATCCTCTGGGGAGTGTTAAGGACCGGATTGCCGCATCAATGATTGATGCAGCAGAGGCTGAAGGGTTGATCGGCCCGGATACACTCGTGGTGGAACCCACCAGCGGAAATACGGGTATTGCGCTTGCCTTTATCTGTGCGGTAAAGGGATATGGTCTATGCCTTACCATGCCGGACACCATGAGTATGGAAAGAAGAAAACTGCTTAAACAGCTTGGTGCGGAACTTGTTCTTACGCCGGGTTCCCAAGGAATGAAAGGGGCTATTACAAGGGCGGAAGAAATTATCAATTCGCGAAAAGACGCATTTATGCCCGACCAGTTCAGGAATCCGGCCAATCCGAAAATCCACAGAGAGACCACCGCACAAGAGATATGGAAAGATACTGACGGCCGGGTGGATATACTGGTTGCCGGTGTTGGTACCGGCGGTACCATAACCGGTGTGGCCCAGATGATAAAATCACGGAAACCGTCCTTTAAAGCTATTGCTGTTGAACCTGAAGATTCTCCCGTATTGTCCGGAGGAACGGCCGGACCTCATAAGATTCAGGGCATTGGCGCCGGTTTTATTCCTCATGTTCTCGAGACCTCAATAATAGATGAAATCGTAACGGTATCTAATGATGAGGCATTTGATACCTCACGGATGCTGGCGAAAACAGAGGGGATACTCTGCGGCATTTCATCGGGCGCTGCCACGGCCGCTGCCCTTAAAATTGCAAAACGAAGAGAGTCAAAAGGCAAATGCGTCGTAGTGATATTACCGAGTACCGGCGAACGGTATATCAGCACGGAACTTTTTTCTGAAATTTAACTCGGATTTCCGAAGAAGATTGGAATAATAAAGAATTTAAAAGCTCAGAAAAAACTCGCAAAGAAGAAGGTTATGAATCATTGCAGGAGCTGCCACCGAAAATTGGTCAAACAAGGTAAAAAGGCCGGTCCCACCTCATGTAAAAAGTGTCACTCTAAATAGGAAACTCTTTATCATGTTAGTTTTAGGTTTACAGGGAAGTCCTCGAAAGAAGGGAAACACCAATTATCTTCTTACAGCATTTATGAACGAAGCTGAAAGATTCGGGGTCAGGACACATGTCATTGAAGTGGCTAAAAAGAATATCGTCCCATGCAAGGGCTGTGGTTTTTGCGAAAAAAAGGGTCACTGTATCACTCAAGACGACGATATGGCATGTGAAATCTACTCTTTGCTTCGTAAAGCCGATGTGATTGTGGCAGCTTCTCCGATATTCTTTTACAATGTGACTGCCCAGCTCAAGGCCCTTATTGACAGGAGCCAGACCCTGTGGGCCCGGAAATACAGGCTTAACATCGAGGATCCCGGAGGGAAAATGAGACGTGGATTTCTGTTGTCTCTGGGGGCCACCAAAGGAAAAAATCTTTTCGAAGGGGTTAAACTGACGGCCCAATATTTTTTTGATGCCGTCGCAGCAAGTTATGAGGGGAGCCTCACTTACTGGCGGATAGAACATCGCGGGGATATGGAAAAGCATCCAACCATACATGAAGAGGTCCGGGATGCGGTGACTCGTCTTTTAAAACCTTTTCTGGCCCGAAAAATAATCTTATTTGTATGCCGAGAAAATGCCTGTCGCAGCCAGATGGCTTCGGCATTTACCCAATATTTGGCCGGAGATAAAATTGAAGCCTTGTCTGCAGGAAGCGAACCCGCAGATGAAATCAATTCTGATATGGTGGAAGTTATGCGGGAAAAAGGGATAGACATGACCTTCCGAAGAACCCGATCCCTGAATCAAGCTCTTTCGGAGTCACAACCGGATATGATCATAAGCATGGGGTGTCAGGAAGAATGCCCATTGATACCGGGTGCCAAAATACAGGACTGGGATTTGCCGGATCCTGCCGGCAAGTCCATGGAATTTATGCGAACTGTCCGTGATGAAATAGAAAATAAAGTAAAGGACCTTGTAAGCAGTGTTTCGATTTAAGACAAAAACATTGTGCAAATAAAAAATAAAGTTTCTGATTGCTGGTCTTTTCTTTTTATCGTTTCCATCTATAATGATATATTCTTGAAACTGACAAAAATTACAGCAGTTAGATTTTCTCCATCGCCCCGTAAGCGGCTTGTATTCTGTCCCGGAGTAAAAAACAAAGCTTTTCCATTATGTTAAACCCAAGTTCGGTGTTGCCGATCATAATCCGCCTTAAATCCGAGCCCTTTATCGCCAAGACCGTTGTCGGTTTTTGACAAATGGCCGAGGACATAAGGGTGTGCGGAATGTCCAGAAGCGTGGACCAGCAACCCAAAACCCTTCCCTTGCCAAGGGCTTCGATGACGATATTCCCCTTACGTTTTCCCAAATCCACGGATCTTTCCAGATGGATACGTCCGTGGGCAATCACGTAAAGATGCTCACCGTGATCCCCCTGTTGAAAAATATATTCACAACTTCGATACGTATTCACTTGGCAAAGACTGGCAATTTCGGATATTTCATCTTTTCCCAGCAGCCCGAAAAACTCGCAACTTTCCAAGGCATATTCCATTTCTCTACGGTTCATATGGCACCTCTTTCATTTGGCAATAAAAAAGATAGTTCCCTGTTTGGGCCATAGGCTGGGCCTCCGGATCGAAAAGCGTGGTCATGGTCCAAGGTTTTAGCCTGAAACTCAAATTATATTTTAACACAACTATTCCATGATTTCAATTCCGGATTGCAAAAGAACCAAAGATAAAAAAAAGGAGCTCCGGAATAGAGAGCCCCTGTTCTTCAAGTCCCTCGAACCATGCCAGAAGCTGCAATAAGAATCCGGCTGTTGTCCATGCAAGAACCTAAGCCCAGTACCGGCGGCTATCCATGGGGATACCAGAACTTGAAAAGATACTTTTCTTCGCCTACCTTTACCAGACAGATCACTCCGTATTTGCCTTTTTCGATAAATATAAAGTTGGCAGCATAGATTCCATTGTAATTCTTCAGGCTATTTATTTGTTCATTTCCGTTGGGTTCGATCACTTTAACCTTTCCAACAGCGTCTTTAATCGGATGGTTAGCGGAATCATGAAACAGCTTTACCATAACGTGATGGGTAGCGCCGTTTGGATCTTTCATGTTCATGCTTGCCAGACTCATGATCTGGAACTCTGCGCGAACTCCGCCCACCACCACCTGACGTTCATATGTGCCTGGAGGTGCATTGCGTTGCATTTTACCTTGGTCCGACGTCTTACTATTATCATGATCTTTATGGAATGTACCCTGTCCGGCCCATATTAGAGAGCTGCATGCAAGTAAGAAAAATATGTTGAATGTTGCGATTGTTTTTTTCATTGTAAGACCTCCTTTTCATCATGTTCTTTGGGTAGATGCCATCCTCTCCAAATTCCGTAAATCACCGGAATCACGATTAAGGTGAGGAAGGTAGCGCTTACCAATCCGCCCACCATCGGAGCCGCGATACGCTTCATGACCTGGGAGCCGGTACCGTGGCCCCATAAAATGGGCATAAGTCCTGCGGTTGTGGTAATAACGGTCATCATAATGGGACGTACCCGCAACGCAGTGCCCGCAACAATGGACTCACGCAGGTGTGTTCGATTGAATGTATCTGCGTACCGTGCTTTAAACTTCTCATAAGACAGATCCAGGTAGACAAGCATTATCACCCCGGTTTCAGCCGCTACCCCGGCCAGGGCAATGAAGCCCACGCCCACGGCGACACTCATGTTGTACCCCAGAATATACATAAGCCACAGACCTCCGGTGAGAGCGAAAGGTACACTCAGCATAACAATCAGGCTCTCGGTAATATTCTTAAAGTTGAAGTAGAGCAGCAGAAAAATGATGATCAGGGTCAAAGGCACCACCACCATCAAGCGTTTCTGGGCCCGTATCATGTACTCATATTGCCCGCTCCAGACCAGGCTGTATCCGGGCGGCAGTTTGATTTTTTCCCTAACCGCTTTTTGCGCTGTTTTAACATACGTTCCCACATCAATGCCTCTGATGTCTACATAGATCAAGGCAGTTTTGCGAGCGTTTTCGCTCTTCACCACCGGAGGACCTTTGACGATCCGAATATCGGCAAGTTGTGTGATGGGGATCTGGGCACCAGTGGACGTAGGGATTAGAATTCTTCGAAGTTTTTCAGGGGTATCCCGCAGCTCCGAACCGTAGCGCAGGTTCACCGGATAACGCTCCAGCCCTTCCACTGTTTCAGTGATATTCATCCCGCCGACAGCGGTCATAATAATGTCCTGGACATCCCCTACCGTGAGCCCATATCGTGCCGCTTCCTCCCGCTTAATGTGGTAGTCGAGAAAATTACCGCCGGTGACCCGCTCTGCAAATACACTCAGCGTATTCGGCACCTCCCGGACTACTGCCTCAACCTTTTCACCCAGTTCATTCAAAACCTCAAAATCTTCACCCATGAGCTTAATGCCAACCGGAGTTTTAATCCCTGTGGAAAGCATGTCGATCCTGGTTTTGATGGGCATGGTCCATGCGTTGGTCAAGCCCGGAAACCGGATCGCGTTATCGAGCTCATCCACCAGCTTCTCTATCGTCATTCCTTCTCGCCACTCCGATTCAGGTTTCAGCATAATCGTTGTTTCGATCATGGAAAGCGGCGCAGGATCCGTGGCTGTTTCAGCTCGGCCAATCTTTCCAAAAACATGGTGGACCTCTGGAAAACTGGCAATAATGCGGTCTGTCTGCTGGAGCAATTCCTTTGCTTTTGTTACCGAAATTCCCGGAAGGGTCGTCGGCATATACAGCAAGTCGCCTTCATTCAACGGCGGCATAAACTCCGAGCCGATGCTCTTCCAGGGAATGTAAGTAACGGCCAGAACCACGATTGCCAACAACACGATTAGCGTCTTGGCTTTTAGCACCAGTTTAATCACCGGGCGGTAGATCCGGATGAGAATTCGGTTAACCGGGTTTTTCTGCTCGGGCCGGATCTTTCCCCGGACCATATACCCCATGAGTACGGGGACGATTGTAATAGCCAAAAAAGAAGCTCCCAGCATGGCATAGGTTTTGGTAAAGGCCAGGGGCCTGAAAAGCCGTCCCTCTTGGGCTTCCAGGGTAAATACCGGCAGGAAGCTGACGGCGATAATCAGTAAAGAGAAGAAAATGGCCGGTCCTACTTCCTTGGCTGCATCACGAATCAGATCCCAGTGCGGTTTTTTCCCGCCTTCGTGTTCGATATGCTTGTGGGCATTTTCGACCATGACAATGGCGGCATCCACCATGGCCCCAATCGCGATGGCAATTCCCCCCAGGCTCATGATGTTTGCATTGAGGCCTTGCTTTTCCATAATGATAAAGCTGATCAGCACGGCCACAGGAAGGGTAAAAACGATGACCAGCCCACTTCTGATGTGAAGCAGAAAAATGATGCAGATAATCGCCACCACAAGGCCTTCTTCAAAAAGGGTTTTTCTTAGATTATCCACAGCCCTCAGGATTAGAGACGAGCGGTCGTAAACTGTTTTTAGACGCACGCCTTCCGGTAACCCGGACTTTAGCTCTTCCATCCTCTTCTTGACATTTTTAATGACCTGAAGGGCGTTTTCGCCGTAACGCATGATGACAATACCTCCCACCACCTCTGCGACTCCGTTGATATCGGCAATGCCGCGCCTAAGTTCGGGACCAATTTTAATGGTGGCAATATTTCGCAATAAAACAGGAATGCCACGTTTATCGACAGCAAGGGGTATTGTGTAAAGATCCTCGATACTTTTAATGTAGCCCAGCCCCCGTATCATAAATTCGGTTTCACCCATCTCTACCAGCTTGCCGCCTACATCATTATTGCTGCGCTGGATGGCCTTTTTCACCTTCTGTAAGGGTATATTGAACGCTACCAGCTTATTCGGGTCCACAATCACCTGGTACTGCTTAACATAGCCGCCGATAGAGGCGACTTCGGCAACCCCTGGTACGCTGGCGAGTTCATAGCGCAGAAACCAGTCCTGAATGGATCGCAGTTGGGCCAGATCATGCTTATCGCTCTCCAGAATATATTCATAAACCCAGCCTACGCCGGTGGCGTCCGGCCCTAACGTGGGCGTGACCCCGGGAGGTAAACGCCCTGAAACAAAATTAAGATACTCCAATACCCGGCTGCGAGCCCAATACAGATCGGTTCCGTCCTCAAAAATGATATAAACAAAAGATAAACCGAAAAACGAATATCCCCGGACGACCTTGGCAAACGGGACCGATAGCATTGCAGTGGTCAAGGGATAGGTGATCTGGTCCTCCACCACCTGGGGAGCCTGGCCCGAATATTCGGTCATGATAATGACCTGCACGTCGGAAAGATCCGGAATGGCATCCAGCGGTATTTTCAACATCGAATAGATGCCGGCCGCAATGATAAAAATCGTCATCAAGATTACCAGAAACTTGTTTTTTATGGATGATTCTATTATTTTTTCTATCATTTCAAGCCCTTCTTTCTGGTCTTCCAATATGTAAAAATCATTTTGAGCATGTCAATATCCTCGTATGCATTACTGTGGGCGTTCACGGGTTCAAAGGTTCAGGGGTTCAAGGTTCCATTCTCGTCCCCGGACTGCATTTGGGATGCGTATTTACGAGAAAATCGTCAGTTTCGTCAGGCCTAATCCAAAATTTGAAGCCAAATTGCCAATTAATTTGGAAAATGAACATTTGTAACGAGGACTTTGGATCTTCAACGCCTTCTTTGTCCTTAACCCTGAACGTTGAACCCTGAACCTGTTAACGGTTATGTACTACTTTTGATGGGTTTTCTGAGTTTCCGTCTCTTCATCCATCTTCATGTCCGACATATTAAGATCATCTGCTTCCATTTTCATTGATCCGGAAGAACTCGGTGTTGGACTTTTCTTTTGGACTTCCAACATCTTTTGAATGGCCTCGCGCAGACGGCTTTCCGAATCGAGCATGAACTGGGCGGAAATCACAATCTGTTCATTTTCTTTAAGGCCTTCTAATACCTGAAACTCATTGTCATTTCCTTCTACCCCTATCTTGACCTCACGGGGCTGAAATTTGCCCTTGCCAAGCGCCACAAAAACAACCTTTCGAACGCCACTGTCAATAACTGCTTCCTGGGGGATGACCAGGCTATCTTTAGCGACGGCAGACTCCAGATTCACATTGGCGTACATATTCGGCTTTAGCTGAAAATCGGGATTGGGAAATTCCAATCTGAGCCTGGCCGTGCGAGTCTTAGCCGTAAGAAAAGGATAGACATACAGAACTTTACCTTTAAAGATTTTGCCCGGGATGTAGGAAAGTTCCATCTTTGCAGGCATTCCATTTCGAATCCAGGGAAGCTCGTACTCATAAATGTCCACATCCACCCACACCTTTGAAAGATCGGCGATTTCATACTGGTGCTCGCCCGCTTTTACATGGTGACCCTGAAACGCGTTCTTCTTGATGATCACGCCCTTTGCCGGAGAATATATGGTTAGTGTCTTTTGGACGTTACCGGCATTTTCAATTTTCTTTATCTGCTTGTCGCTCAGGTCCCAGTATCTCAGTCGGGTATAAGAGGCATTTAACAAGCGCTGAGCCCCTTCGCGGATGCTGTCATAGGAACTATCTTTTAGGTCTTTCTTCTGCTGAAGGGCCAGAAGATATTCCTCCTGGGCCGTTACCAGTTCAGGGCTATAAATATCAAAAAGCGGTTGACCTTTTTTTACCATTTCACCGACAAAATTCACATACAGTTTTTCAATCCAGCCGTTGAACTTGGTGTTGACCGTATAGATACGTCTTTCATCGTAGGTAATGTTGCCAAATGTTCGGATATATTTAACCAGGGGTTTGCGTTTTACCCGTCCCAGACGAACGCCCATATTTTGCATGGTGACCGGATCGATGCGGATGGTTGAAGCCGGTTCTTTTTCTTCGCCTTTTTCTTCGTAAACCGGCACCAGATCCATTCCCATGGGAGATTTCCCCGGCTGGTTTCGGATATACGTCGGATCCATGGGGGCGGCCCAGTATTTGACTTTTTTACCGGTTTTGGGATCAATCATTCCTGCTTTCAGTCCCTTTTCCGAAGCCAGTGCTTTTGTAACCGTTAATTTCGGTTCGCCGGTGTGGTTCATGTCAAAACCGGTCCAGGTGGTCAATATTGTCAAAACACCGATAAAGCCAAGGGTTACCAGAGGAATGGATCTTTTTATAAATCGTTTCATTATGTTTTCTCCTTTTGAAAATGAGATACATTATCACCAAAATTCTGAGACAAAAGCGGTGCGCCCAAAACCTCTTCAAGTTCTGTACGTTTTTTATAGAGGCTGAACAAGTAATTCTCTGATTGAAGTTCGAAGCGGAGCAGCCGAATTTGGGCATTGATCATGGTGTTGAAGTTTACCTTACCAACCTCATAGGCGATTAAGGAAGACCGGGCCCACTGCTCTGCCTGGACTATCAAGGCATCTGTAATTAGCTTGTAGTTTTTTTGTAAGTTTCGGATATCGGTTACCAGGGCGTCTATTTTGTGAGGAAGACCGTTTGCTAAATTTTGATAAGACTGTAAGGCGGCCTGATGACTCAATTTGGTTGCTTCCAGTTTTTTGTCCTGCCTGGTTTTTTTCCAAAGGGGAATATTCATTACAACAGAAGTTGAAATAAAATCCGGTAAATCCCGGCCGTTGAAGTCTTCTTCCCGTTGGCCATAAGCCACTTTGAAATCCATATCCGGCCAATAGTCCTTTCGGGCCAGCTCGATTCCCACGCCGGCCAGGTCGATTTCAGCCTTTTTAACCTTCAGCCAGAGATTCATCGTCAATGCTCGGGTTTGTAATTTCTCTATTTCCAGTACCGGATCAGGATATGGCAAGCTTTCAGGCGGTATTACAGGAATGAAATCCCCCCGATTAAGCAGGCTGTTGATCCGATCTTCCAGCGTGCGGCGCTTTTTTCCCAAAGTGATCTGTTCATCCAAAAGTTTGCTCAGTTCCACTTGAGCATGCAAAACATTTTGCTGGAGACCCTGACCCGATGCATATCTCGTCTCTGACACCCTGAGTAGCTGGGTCAACATTTTAATTAATCTCTCATTGGTTTTCTGACCGCTGGTAACAAAACCCAGTTCATAATACGCCGTCGCTATTTCCCGGGCAAGTTCCAGCCGTTTTGCCTTTAGGATCGCTTCTTGACGAATCGCTTTCATTGCAGCCTGTTGGGACCGGAGGCTTAATTTGCCGAACCATGGTATTTTCTGAGCGATGAAAATCTGCTTCTGAGTCATTGGCTCCTCATCAAACCTGAAGTTGTCGGTTGGGATATTCAGCAAAGCGATGCCAATGCGAGGATCATTCAACGAGCCCGCGAATGAGATCTCTTCTCTAAGGCTTTTTACCTGGGATTCCAGGCTCTTGATATCCTGGTTATTGGCCAAACCTTCTTCAATAAGTCTGCCCAGCGGTTGTGGCGCCCAGATGGAAGAGTCAGCCGCTGATCCGTTAGGAACAATGAAAGCAACCACTGCCGCTACCGACGTTAGCCATATTAATTTGAGCAAAAACTGCTTCATGTCGCGCCTCCTATAACTTTTTCCATTCTGCCACTAAGGCACCAAGACACGAAGAAAGAATAATAAATATATCCTTTGTGTCTTAGTGCCTTTGTGGCAAATATTTTTGGTTCTCTCCGAGCCGTAGGCTTACGAGCCGGAGGCCGGCTTGTCCTGGTTAGGAATTAAAGCAAAACAGGTGCCAAATACATAATTATATGAAAGTAAAAAACCTGGCTCAAAGGATCAGGCTTTGGTTTGCCCCTGAAAGGGGCTGTTTTACTTAAAGCCGTACAAGTTAAAAGTGTCTAAAGTGATCTAAAGTGCCTAAAGTTATGGTGTCGCTTCGCTCCGCTGATTTTACATAATTGACAGAATTCCTTAACTTTAGCTCACTTTAAACTTTAGCTCACTTCAAACTCTTGCAGCGATTCTTCAGGCAAAGCCGGAGAACTCTGACCCGGCCCAAAGGACCAGGTTTTTCAGGGCAAAATAAAATATATATTGTCTTAACGTAAAATGATCGATTTAAAAGGTGCGTAAATTATGCACAATTTGAGCAGATTTTTAGGCTATGTGCGAAATATATTTGCATTCATGTTGTCGCCGTGATATTCGGGAGAAACAGAGATACGAGAATGATATATAAAATCACATGAAGGCTTTACTTTAACAATTAATATCTAACATATTATCTTGATAAAGTCATAAGTTTATTTTCCTTTCTCTCTGTTTTACATTATTAAACTCGTCTCTCTTTTAATTCCGACATGCCTCCGTGCGTTTGCATTTGGCCGGGGGATTTCAAAATTTGGTGCTTCATGAGAGTTCTACAATTAAAACGGCTGTATATCCCCGCGCTTTCCATCCTGGCCGTGGTGCTTCTGATGCTCATTCTAATCAGTATCTCCACCTACCGGAATCTGGATCGGCAAGAACAGACGGTATTAAAATTCGTTCATCAACAGGGCTTAGCCATACTACATACGTTGGAAGCGGGCGCCCGGGCAGGCATGATAATGACTGAGTGGGAGGAAGATTCGATTGAGAACCTTATCCTGGAAACCGGAAAAAATGAAAATATCGCCTATGTCTATCTTATCGATTCACAAGGCCTGGTAATCCACCATTCAAATCCATCCTTTGAGGGCATGCCTTCAGCCTGGCAGCCTCGATTGGATAATGAGGATCAAGTCCAGAACCGGGTTAGAAAGCTTGAGGATGGCACCCAAGTGTATGATCTTGCCAAACGTTTTTCTCTGCGCCAATTGTTGCTTATGACTTACGGTCATAAAGATATGATGGGTCACGGGAAAAATATGGCTTTTCATCAACATTCCGATAACATCATTATTTTAGGACTGAAAATGACGGCTTTTGAAGAGGCGCGTCGTTCGGATATTCATCATGCCTTGATCATGGCCGCAATTCT
Organism: Desulfobacterales bacterium; assembly: GCA_030601485.1. Classification (GTDB taxonomy): domain Bacteria; phylum Desulfobacterota; class Desulfobacteria; order Desulfobacterales; family UBA11574; genus S5133MH16. The sequence continues at coordinate 14,401 of JAUVTO010000020.1, forward strand.
CGTGGCTCTCGGATCAGGAGCCCTTTTTTTTATTTTTGTCATCCAGAATTACTACCTGGTAAACAGGACATTAAAAGAGACGCAGGATTACACCCGACAGGTTGTTGCCAACATGGCCAACGGCCTGCTGAGCATTAACCCGGAAGGCCGCATTATATCTTACAACCGGTTGGCTTTAGAATTGCTTGGACTGAAAGAAACCGAGGTTTATGAAATGAACTTAAAGTCAGTGATTGACTTTAAGGAAACCGGGATAGACGATACTCTTTCAGGACGTCAGCCCGTGCTTGAACGGGAATTCCTTCACCAGCAGAAATCCGGTGCGCTGATTCCAATTACCCTGAGCGTCACGCCGATTCTTGACGAGAAAAACACCTGTACCGGTGCCGTCATTGTGCTTAGAGACCTAAGAGAAATAAAACGATTAGAGGAGAAGGTCCGACATTCGGAAAAACTTGCGGCCATTGGGGAATTGGCTGCTGGAGTTGCTCATGAAATCCGTAATCCGCTCAGCTCTATCAAGGGATTTGCCCGGTTCCTGGCCCATTCCCTTTCGGATCGCCCCCAGGAAAAAGAATATGCTGAAATCATGGGCAAGGAAGTTGATCGGATTAACAGTGTAGTCAATGATCTGCTTACATTTGCCCGTCCGTTGGAACCCGAACTTGCATCAACAGATCTTTTTGAGCTGATAGAACATACAGTGCGGTTACTGGAAACCGATGCCCGATCACGTAATATAAAGATCCGGAGTAAAATCAATCCGGATTTAAACAGCTTTCTTCTGGATGCCAATCAGATCACCCAGGCCTTGCTTAACCTCATGCTGAATGCACTTCAGGAAGTTGATGACGGGGGAACCGTAGAAGTGGGAGCCAATATAAATGAATCGGGCACCATGCTGAATATTTGGGTAGAAGATGACGGACCTGGAATCCCCGATGATAAAAAGAAAAAAATTTTTGACCCTTTTTTTACAACCCGAAAGAAAGGTACGGGTTTGGGTCTTGCCATTGTTCGTAAAATCGTGGAAAACCACAGCGGTGAACTTCAGGTTGAGAGTCCGTTGCCCGGAAAAACCGGAGGTAG
>JAUVTO010000217.1 GCA_030601485.1 Desulfobacterales bacterium
TTCTGCGCTGGTAATCAAGCCGAATATATTATAAAAACAGTATTGACGATTTCGTGAAAAGTCCTAAAACCGTCATGCCGGACTTGATCCGGCATCCAGAAGCCATTGAATTTACTGGATTCCGGCTTTCGCCGGAATGACAAAAAAAGGGTGTTTTTCGACTTTTTACGAGACCGTCAAACGTGAAAAGTTTATATGTTGTGTAATATTGCCTCTTAATGTATTAAATGTAGTCTTTTTACATTTCACGTTTCACTTTTTACTAATGCGTCAAAACCTAAAACCTTTATTAAAAGTCATTTTTTGACTTATAACGAAAGCATTGATGTTATCTATATGACAGATTATTTCCACACTTTTCATATTCCTGTTATGGGCACCGGGCATTCGGTTGACACACCTATTCGTGTGGCGCCTTTGGGTATTTCTTCGGTTATTTCACTTGTGGATGACCTTTTATTAGAAAAAATTCGCAAATATTACACGTCAAAGTTCAACCTTCCTTATGTCAAGATACCCAGAAATGCGGAGGACGGTCGGGCGAAAAGGATTACCGCCTACCTGGATACCGTTTATGAGATTGTCTTGAAAAAAATGGAAGAAATAAGACAGCAGCCTTTTTTCAAAAACAACAATAAACGTAAATATTTTGAGCTGTTGCCTGAAGAATCGCCTCTGAGAAAAAAATATGAAGAACTTCTCAAAATGAAGGCCGGATACGAAAGAGATGCACTTGAAAAAGATTTAACATCGCGCATGAAACCCGGCTCTATAGACGTAAATATCATGGTTACTTTGGATCGGACTCATTTTGATAAAAACGGCGATCCTCTTGACGATGAATTTTCCGATGCCAAAGCAGGGCTTAGGGGGTATGCCAATAGTTGCCTTGAGTCCGGCATTGTATATTCAGCGGGTTTTAACCGGCGCTTGTTCAGTTATATGACCCGATTCAAGGATTTTTACAGAGACAAAATGGGCCGGATCAGAAAACGAATCATCCTAAAAGTCAGCGATTTCCGTTCGGCCCTTGTTCAGGGTAAATTTTTAGCCAAAAAGGGTCTTGAAGTTTATGAATTTCGCATTGAGTCAGGGCTGAACTGCGGCGGCCATGCCTTTGCTTCCAATGGAATTTTACTGCCGGTTCTTCTTAAGGAATTCAAGGAGAAGCGCAAAAGCTTGATGTCGGAGTTTCAACCGCTCATACAAAAATACTACAAAAAAATGGGGTGGAACTATCCGGAGTCTAAATTAAACGACCGCCCGCTGATTACCGTGCAGGGAGGGATAGGGAATCATGGAGAAGTCTGTCGATTAGAAGAATTTAATATAGATCGAACAGGATGGGCCAGTCCTTTTCTGCTGGTTCCGGAAGTTACACGCGTGGATGCCACTACCCGTGAACTGTTACGACAGGCTCAAGCAGATGATCTTTACATGAGTGACGTATCTCCGCTGGGAATTCCTTTTAATAATGTGCATAAAACAGGATCCGAAATATGGACCCAAAAAAGGGTGGCGGAAGGCAGACCCGGCTCTCCATGCCCAAAAGGTATTCTTGTCTCCAATACAGAGTTTACCGAAAAACCGATTTGCCTTGCCTCACGGGATTATCAAAAAACAAAACTAAAAGAAATTGAGAATATGGATATTTCAGCTGATGAAAAAGCAAGGATTTGCCAAAAGGTTGTGGAAAAGACCTGTATCTGCGACTATCTTGAGAACGGTGCTCTTATTACCCTGGGGATTGCCAAAGAAAAAAATTCGCCTCAATCAATATGTCCCGGCCCCAATATTGAATGGTTTAATAAATTTTACACTCTGTCGGAGATGATAGACCATATTTATGGAAGGGGCCCATCCCTGGTTTCATCCGAACGCCCCCATATGTTTGCCAAGGAAATTGTGATGTATGTGGAATATTTTGAAAAGATGGTGGCGGATTCTTCTTTAACGCCCGGTGAAATTAAAGCATTGCAGGAATTTAAAAGCAATCTGGAAGCGGGTCTGGACTTTTGTCTTGAAATTGCTCATAAGTCCCCGTACCTTGGGGAGAACCTAACCTCTATTTCAGGTTGTGTGGAACGGGAAAAAATTCGCCTGAAATCTATTTGCAACGGTTTTGAAAAAAAGATTAACTGAAAGAGAAGTATGGAGATAGAGCAATTCTGGCATATTCTCAAAACCGACTTCGGCTATCAGAGTTCCCGAACACGTCGTTTTCTGGTAAAGAAATTTCCCTTCTGGGCTACGTTTATCTATTATGTTCAGCTTCTGATTATCATCTTAATAGAAAGTATAACCGCACGCAAGGGGGCTTATAAAGGAAAGACCTGGGCACGCGGTTCTCTGGGTGTTGTTAAAATTGTAGAATCTGCAGGCGGAAGGTTTTCTGTGTCAGGGCTGAAAGGATTGGCGGATCATCAGGGACCACTGGTTTACATTGCCAACCACATGAGCCTGCTCGACACTCTTGTTCTTCCCTGTATTCTCCTTGCATTTAATAGCGTCACATTTGTAGTTAAGGAAGGGCTTTTAAGATACCCCGTGCTCGGCTCGATTATAAGATCAGTTCATCCCATCGCATTGACACGGAAGAATCCTCGAGAAGATTTGAAATTGGTCTTGAGGCAAGGACAAACATTGATTTCTCAAGGCTGTTCGATCATAATATTTCCCCAGGCTACCAGAAGCGCCGTGTTTGATGCTGCATCTTTTAATTCATTGGGAGTTAAACTGGCGCGGAAAGCCGGGGTGTCTGTGGTTCCGGTTGCATTGAAAACCGATTTTCAAGGTAATGGAAGAATCATCAAGGATATGGGCCCCGTGGATCCCAAGAAAGAATTATATATAAAATTCGGAGAACCGATAACTGTGGAAGGGAGTGGCCAGGTGACGCACCAGCAAATCGTCACGTTCATTACCGAAAACCTGACCGCATGGGGTACAAAGGTTAATCCGAGTATTTCATGAATCCTAAGCCTTAACCCAACCCGGACAA
>JAUVTO010000025.1 GCA_030601485.1 Desulfobacterales bacterium
CACTTCACACTTAATTGTCTAAGCAATTTTTTACCACAAAAAACACAAAAATAATTACTAAGCGCCTAAATATGAAGTTATCTGTTCCCGATTATATTTTATCAATAAAACCGTATACCCCCGGAAAACCCTTAGAAGAGCTTGAAAGGGAATATGGTATCGTTGATTCCATAAAACTCGCCTCTAATGAAAATCCTCTGGGTCCTTCTCCCATGGCGGTTAAGGCCATCAAAAACGCTATTGGAAAACTGAACCGGTATCCTGACGGAAGTGGTCATGATTTTATTCAAAAAATCTCTGAACATCTGGGTGTATCCCCGAAGAACGTTGTTTTAGGAAACGGTTCCGATGAAATTATAGGTATGCTTGCCTGCGGATTGCTTCAGCCGGGTGATGAAGCCATTCTTCCACATCCTTCCTTTCTGATGTACGAAATAACGGTTCGTAGCGCCGGTGCAACACCGGTATTTGTCCCCCTGAAGCTGCTTTCAATCGATCTGCAAGCAATAAAAAATAGGATTACATCAAGAACCCGCATGGTTTTCCTGTGCAATCCCAACAATCCCACCGGAGCGGTTGTTTATAAAAAAGATTTTGAAAATTTTCTGAAAAAGATTCCACCGGACGTGATTGTTGTGGTGGATGAGGCGTATATTGAATTTGTTCGTGATCAAAACTGTGCGAAAAGTGTTGAATATCTTGATAACGTCAGACCGTTGGTTACGCTTCGAACCTTTTCCAAAGTTTATGGTCTGGCCGGACTTCGTATCGGATATGGCGTTATGCCGGATAAAATAGCAAATCTGTTGAACAGGATCAGACTGCCGTTCAATACCAATTCCCTGGCTCAGGCCGGCGCCTGTGCAGCGCTTGAAGACACTGTTTTTTTTGAAAAGGTCATAACACTCATACATCAAGGTCTCGATTTTTTATATGATTCGCTGGACAGGCTGGGAGTAAAATACTTTCCAACACAAACGAATTTTATCCTGATAGATGTTTGCAAAGACGCTGATGAAATTTATGAAAGGATGCTAAGACAGGGTGTTATTGTAAGGTCCATGAGATCGTATGGTTATCCTGATTATATAAGAATCAATGCAGGACTTCATGAAGAGAATGTCAGATTTATCAAGGCTCTTGAGAAAAGCCTAAAATGATACGAGACTTTCATTTTGAAACGTCTAATTATCACAATAGATGGTCCGTCAGGGGCAGGTAAGACAACGGTAAGCAAAATACTGGCTGATCATCTGGGATACAGATATATTGATACGGGTGCACTTTACAGAGGGGTTGCCTTAAAAGCGATGGCATCGGGCCTAAATCCCGATGACGATACCGGCCTTGAAACTGTTTTAAGCTCCCTGAAAATGGAATTTTTGTACGGTGAAAAAGGGTTGCGTCTGATATCAAACAATTCGGATATCACGGATAAAATCCGAACGCCTGAAATATCGATGTTTGCTTCGGCAGCTTCTGCAAGACCGGTTGTAAGAAATTTCCTTTTGGATTTGCAAAGGGATCTGGGCAGGGAAAAAGGCGTTGTGTTTGAGGGGCGTGACATGGGTACCGTGGTGTTCCCTGATGCTGATGTGAAGTTTTATCTGGATGCATCACACAAAACCAGGTCGCTCAGACGATACCAAGAATTAAAATCGGAAACCTCTCAAACATTACAGAACGTGGAAAAGGATATCAAACGCCGGGACAAAAATGACAGTGCCAGAGATTTGGCACCCTTAAGGCCCGCAAAAGATGCTGTTATAATAGATTCCACCCATTTTTCCGCACAAGATGTTGTTGATCGGATGGTGAATGTTATTGAGAATAAAATAATCGTTGTTTTTTAATAATTACTCTGATATCAAAATCGGTTATTCTATGTTGTATTGATTATAGCTAAATAAATTGGACTAGGGGGTATTTTGTTTAATGGAAAATCTTGAAAAAAACGATTCAACCAAAGATTTAAGCTTAAACGCTTCGTCTGATGAATCTGTTGGCAAGCAATCAGATGAAGCGGGTATTGAGGAAAAAGAAATATTGAAAACCGATACGTCTGTTGAAGATGCATTGTCCCAAGACGTGCAAAATGAGAGTGACGGTCCGGTGGAAATCCGGGAAACGGATGAAACACCGGTGGAAAACCGGGAAACGGATGAGACACCAGTGGAAGTCCGGGAAACGGATGAAACACCGGTGGAAATCCGGGAAACGGATGAGACACCGGTGGAAATCCGGGAAACGGATGAAACACCGGTGGAAGTCCGGGAAACGGATGAAACACCGGTGGAAATCCGGGAAACAGATGAGACACCGGTGGAAATCCGGGAAACAGATGAGATACCGGTGGAAGTCCGGGAAACGGATGAGACACCGGTGGAAGTCCGGGAAGCAGGTGACAGTTTAGAATCTGTTCAAAAACCGAGTGAACAATCAGAGCCTGATCAAGAACCGAGTGTCAGCCCGGAAAAAGTTCAAAAACCTGCCGACGACATGGAAAGCTTGATGGATATGTATGAAGAAAGCTTCAAGCGTTTTGCTGAAGGGGCGGTTGTTACCGGCCGGATAATTTCAGTTGATAAGGATCATGTGTTGGTTGACATCGGATATAAATCAGAGGGACAGATACGCACTCAAGAATTCATGGATGAAGATGGAAATTTAAACGCCAATGTTGGTGATCCGGTTGATGTCATGGTAGAATGGTGGGACGACGAAGAAGAACGTGTCGTCCTTTCCAAAGAAAAGGCAGCCAAGGTCAAGATATGGGAAGAGATTAAAAAAGCTTATGAGGAAGAGAGAACGGTTGAGGGCATTATTATAAATCGTGTCAAAGGCGGCTTTTCCGTAGATATAGGTGTCCAGGCCTTTTTACCCGGTTCACAGGCAGATTTGCGTCCCATCCGCAAGCTTGATGAGATGGTTGGAAAAACATTTACTTTCAAGATCCTAAAATATAATCGAAAACGAAGCAATATCGTTTTATCAAGAAGGGCTATTCTTGAAGAGGAGCGCAGCGCCAGCCGAACGGCAACATTAGCTTCCATCCACGAGGGTAAGGTTGTTGAGGGTATTATAAAGAATATCACGGAATATGGAGTGTTTGTTGATCTTGGCGGTGTGGACGGCCTGCTCCATATTACAGACATTTCATGGGGACGAGTTAAACACCCTTCGGAGCTCTTTTCAGTCGGTGATAAAATCACCGTAAAGGTTCTTAATCTTGACCTTGAAAAGGAGAGAGTTTCATTGGGCAAGAAACAACTTACCGAAGACCCCTGGTTAACCGCTTCAGAAAAATATCCTGTCGGTTCCCGTATTATTGGAAGGGTTGTCAGTCTGACAGATTATGGCGCATTTGTTGAATTGGAAGAAGGTATTGAAGGACTAATTCACGTTTCTGAAATGTCGTGGACCCGAAAAATTCGTCATCCTTCCAAAGTCGTTTCCGTGGGTGAGGAAGTCGAGGCCGTGGTGCTTGACATCAGGCCTGAAAACAGACGGATTTCTCTTGGCATGAAGCAGGTTGTTCCGAATCCGTGGGACGTCATTAGTGAAAAGTATCCTGTAGGTACAACTATTGAAGGTAAAATCAAGAACATCACCGACTTCGGTCTTTTTATCGGTATCGGTGAAGGAATCGACGGCCTTGTTCATATTTCTGATATTTCCTGGACAAAACGGATAAAACATCCATCGGAGTTATATAAGAAAAATGATGTGATTCAGGCCATAGTTCTTGATATTGAGAAAGATCAGGAACGGTTTTCTCTCGGGGTAAAACAGTTGCAGACGGACCCATGGAAAACCGTGGGCGAACGGTATGAAGTCGGGAAAGAGATAACCGGTACGGTGACGAATCTTACAGATTTCGGGGTTTTTGTGGAACTGGAGGAAGGTATAGAAGGACTTGTACATGTGTCTGAAATCAGCAAGGAAAAAGTAAAAACCCCCGTCGGTAAATTTAACATCGGCGATGTCATCACCGCCAGAGTTATGAATATCAACAGCGTGGAAAGACGGATCGGCCTTTCAATCAAGCGGCTTGAAATTGAAGATGAGCAGAGCTTGCTGACCGAGTATGTCAATAACGTGGGACCCGCGACGTCAACCTTCGGAGAGATTTTACGTGAAAACCTTCAGGAAAAGTTGAATGACGACAATTAAACGTCTTGTAATTTCTACAACTTATTGAAGTTAGATGAATTTTAGGGGACTTGAGTTTTTGCCCTATACATGGAATAATGGAATGTTGGAATGATGTTTTCCCGAAGGCATCCATATCTTTTTTTTATCCTTACTTTTTCGTCTGTTGTTGCGACAGCAATGATAGTAATGACGTTTCTGTTTGTCCTCGGTACAAGGGATGCTGAATTTGAATTCGGAGAGAAGGTCGGCATCATAGAACTCAAGGGCATTATTACGGATTCTAAAAATGTAATCAATCACCTAAAGCGCTTCCGGGAGAATAACTCTATCAAAGCCATCGTGATCCGTATCGATTCTCCGGGGGGCGCCGTTGGTCCTTCACAGGAAATCTTCAGGGAAATCAGAAAGACTTCGAAATCAAAAAAAGTTGTGGCTTCCATGGGTTCAATTGCTGCTTCCGGAGGATATTACGTTGCCGCAGGGACAGACGGAATTGTTGCCAACCCAGGGACAATAACCGGCAGCATCGGTGTTATCATGGGGTTTACGAATTATCAGCAACTGCTCAGTAAAATCGGATTGGTTCCCATTGTAATCAAAAGCGGTGAATACAAGGACATGGGATCTCCGGTTCGAAAGATGAAGCCTGAAGAAAAGAAAATCCTTAAAGATTTTGCAAGAAAAATTCACAGGCAATTTATTCGAGATATTGTTGAAGGCAGAAAGATGGATAAAGCCAAGGTGGAATCGCTTGCTGATGGACGTATCTTTACCGGAGAAGAATCAAAAGAACTGGGTCTGGTAGACCGGATCGGAAATCTTGAAGATGCCGTTGAATGGGCCGGCCGTCTGGGTGGTATTAAAGGGAAAATCTCGACAGTTTATGCCCGGGACAAAAAATTTTCACTTATAAAATATATTATGGATTCATCTGCTAAAACGTTATTAAATCGAATCACGGATCCATCTTTGTCCGCAGACTATTTATATGCACCGGAAAAAGACCTTTAACCCCAAACCCCGATCTAATAATCAATAATTAATTGTTAATTATTAATTATTGATAAACTCGTAAAAAGTCCTAAAACCGTCATGCCGGACTTGATTCGGCATCCAGAAGCCATTGAATTCACTGGATTCCGGCTTTCGCCGGAATGACAAAAAAGGGTGTTTTTCGACTTTTTACGAAACCGTCAATTATTAACCATTGATTATTAACCATTATTTATTGAACCACGAGCCTCCTTTGTCATTCAAAAACTGTGATGTCTCCCCGCCCTTTGCGGATAACCTCAGGCATGTCGTTAATTAGAGATATGACACTTGAAGGGTGGCCCGGGACAGGTCCACCGTCAATTACCACATCTATTCTGGGATGAAAAAAATCATGGATAAGGGATGGGTCGAAAAAATTGGTGCCATCAGGCATTGTGGCACTCGTGGTGATAATCGGATTCCCCAGCATTTCAACAAGTTCAAGGCAAATCGGATGATCCGGCATACGTATTCCGGCGGTTTTCCGCTTGGTAAGCATGATTTTGGGAACCAGATTGGATCCTTCCAGAACAAATGTATAAGGGCCCGGCAAAAGTCGTTTCATGGTTTTATATGCATAATTTGAGACCTTGGCATAATGACTGATATTTTTGAGTCCCGAGCAGATAAAGCTAAATGGTTTTATTCTATTTCTCTGTTTTAACTGGTAAATCTTTTCAATCGCCTTTTTATTCATAATATCGCATCCGATTCCGTAATAGGTGTCGGTTGGATAGGCGATAATACCCCCATTTTTAAGGATCTCGACAATCTTTGTGATAAGTCGTCCCTGGGGATTTTTGGGGTTTATTTTAATAAGCATGACCGTTATTTATTACGGGTATTAACGCAATGTCAAGGCGACTTGTAAAAAATTCGGGCGAATAAAGATTGCAAAAAACAGTTCTATTTGTTATTCGGTTTTGAAAAAATACACGAAAGATTCTCAGAAATATGTTCCCATGGATCGGCCTCTGAGTTTTGGATGAACAAAATAAATCGACAAAATCCTTCCTGGAGGAACTTATGAAAAAAGAACACCTTGAAGAAGCTTTTTCTTTTGACGATGTTTTATTGCTGCCGGGCTTTTCTGATGTTCTACCGAGGGATGTCGATACCCGTACCCGGTTGACAAGAAACATTACACTGAACATTCCCATTGTCAGTGCTGCCATGGATACGGTAACAGAGGCTAACATCGCCATAAGTATGGCCCGTGAAGGCGGGATCGGTTTTATACACCGCAACATGAGCATTAAAAGTCAGGTTGTTGAGGTTGACCGGGTTAAAAAATCGGAAAGCGGCATGATCGTCGATCCGGTAACCATTCATCCGGATCAGCCGGTTCATGAAGTATTGAAACTCATGGAAAACTATCGCATTTCCGGAGTTCCGGTTACAATAGGAAATCGATTGGTAGGCATTGTGACAAACCGGGATCTAAGATTTGAAACAGATCTTGAAAAGAAAGTTTCTGAAGTCATGACCAAAGAAAATCTGATTACTGTTTCAGAAGGAATTACACTGGAAGACTCAAAGAAACTCCTGCATGAACACAGGATAGAAAAGCTCCTTGTTGTCGATGCAAAGGATCTGCTGATCGGAATGATAACCATAAAAGATATTGAAAAGATAAAAAAATACCCGAATGCCTGTAAGGATCATATGGGCAGACTCAGAGTGGGAGCAGCCATAGGCGTCGGCTCTGACATGGAAGAACGTGCAGAGGCGCTTCTGAAGGCGGGAGCGGATATTATCCTAATCGATACTTCTCACGGACATTCAAAAAACGTACTTGATGCTGTAGAAAATTTAAAAAATAATTTTAAGCAAATTGAGCTGATTGCCGGAAATGTCGGTACGGCAAAGGGAGCGGAAGCCCTTGTTAAGGCCGGTGTGGACGGAGTTAAGATCGGAATCGGACCCGGTTCCATCTGTACCACTCGTGTTGTTGCGGGTGTTGGTGTACCTCAGATTACCGCAATCATGAACTGCAAGTCGGTATCTAACAAAACAGGTGTTCCCCTGATTGCTGACGGCGGCATTAAATTTTCGGGTGATATTACAAAAGCCGTGGCCGCAGGTGCTCATGTGATAATGATTGGCGGTCTTCTTGCAGGAACCGAGGAGAGTCCGGGTGAGTTGGTTATTTACCAGGGCCGCAGCTATAAGGCTTATCGGGGAATGGGCTCCATAGAAGCCATGAGAAAAGGAAGCAAGGACAGGTACTATCAGGGTGAAGATGTCTACGGCGATAAACTGGTTCCGGAAGGTATTGTGGGCCGTGTGCCATATAGAGGAAGCCTTTCCGATAATATTTTCCAGCTTATTGGAGGGCTAAAGGCGGGAATGGGATATGTGGGATGCCGGACCCTGGATGAACTCAGGGAAAAAGCACGCTTCATAAAGATCAGCGCGGCCGGCATGCGTGAAAGCCATGTCCATGACGTGATTATTACCAAAGAGGCGCCGAATTACCGTCTCGATTAGACGCTTAGCAAAGCTATATCGACAATCCTTTGTCGATATATGCAATTATACGAAATAAAAATGACAGAGACCGCATCTAATTTTGTACACCTTCATATTCATACCCAGTACAGTCTTCTTGACGGGGCCATAAGGATCGATCCGCTTTTAAAGCGTGTCGCAGAGTTTGACATGGACTCCGTGGCGATCACCGATCATGGGACTATGTTCGGAGCCATGACGTTTTATGAAAAAGCGAATAAGGCCGGAATAAAACCGATTATCGGATGCGAATGCTATCTGGCCCCGAGACGTCTTACCGAAAAAACCTCACTCGATAAAAGTGGGCTTTCCCATTTGATCCTTCTGGCTGAAAATCAGGAAGGATACCGGAATCTTTGCAAACTGGCCACCATTGCCCAGCTTCAGGGATTTTATTACAAACCCCGTATCGACAAAGAAGTTCTAAAACAATACATTAAAGGGCTTATCGGTCTTTCAGGATGTTTGCGCGGTGAAATCCCCAGACTGATTCGGGAAAACCAAATAGATAAGGCTGATGAGGCCGCCCGTTTTTACCTTGACGTCTTCGGCGAGGGGAATTTTTTCCTGGAAGTTCAAAATAACGGTATAGATATACAGGAAAAAGTGAACCAGGCCCTTTTGGATATGAGCAAAAGACTTTCCATTCCTCTGGTTGCCAGCAACGATTGTCATTACCTCGACAAAGAAGATGTTCGTGCTCATGATGTGCTTTTGTGCATCCAGACAGGAAAAACCGTTCATGACACGGACAGACTGCGATTTAGAACCGATCAACTCTATTTAAAATCAAAAACCGAAATGTATTCCGCTTTCAAGGATTATCCGGGTGCTCTTGAGAATACCGTGGATATCGCCAGGCGCTGCAATATAGAATTCGACTTTAACTCGTATCACTTCCCGGAATTTGAAACCCCATCCCTGCAAACAGTAGATGAGCTTTTTGAACAAACCGTAAGGAATGGGTTTAAGTCCATCTTCAAACGAATAAAAACAAAGAATCCCGATGTTGATAAAAAACTTTATGTTGACCGTATCGAAAAGGAGATTGCCGTCATCAATTCCATGGGGTTTCCGGGGTATTTTTTAATTGTGGCCGATTTTATTCGATATGCCAAAGAAAACCATATTCCCGTGGGACCCGGAAGAGGGTCTGCGGCAGGAAGCCTTGTTGCTTATTCCCTTGGAATTACAGACATTGATCCCATTGAGCACGGTCTTATCTTTGAACGCTTTTTAAACCCGGCACGTAAAAGCATGCCGGACATCGATGTCGACTTTTGTATAAACGGCAGGGAAAAAGTCTTCAAGTACGTGGTGGAAAAATACGGCGGCGGAGATTATGTTGCCCAGATTATCACATTCGGAAAATTAAAAACCCGGGCCGTAATTCGTGATGTGGGCCGGGCGTTAGATATACCGCTTTACGAGGTGGACGCCATTGCCAAAATGGTGCCCGATGTGTTGAACATAAGTCTTGATGCTGCTCTTGAACAGGAACCTCGGCTTAAGAATCTGACGAAAAAGAAACCCGAGGTCGCCGATCTTATCAACATCTGCCGTATCCTGGAAGGACTCCCGCGGCATGCCTCAACCCATGCTGCCGGTGTTGTAATCGCAGACAAGCCTCTGGTGGAATATCTGCCGCTATACAAAGGTAAAAAGGGCGAAGTTGTTACCCAGTTCGATATGAAATGTGTAGAGAAAATCGGACTTATTAAGTTTGACTTTCTGGGGCTTCGTAACCTGACGGTCATCGCAAATACGCTTACGCTTATCGAAGCACAGGGCGGCACACCGCCTGATCTCATAAACCTGGATTTAAACGATCCCGCTACATATGGTCTGCTTGAATCCGGCGAAACCACCGGGGTATTCCAGTTGGAAAGTTCGGGCATGAAAGATCTGCTGGTAAAATTGAAGCCGGAAAGTTTTGATGATATCATCGCACTGGTTGCGCTTTACCGTCCCGGTCCCCTTGACAGCGGAATGGTGGATGATTTTGTGGCCAGAAAACACGGCGAAAAAACGGTTGAGTACCTTGCACCACAGCTCGAACCGATTTTAAAAGAGACCTACGGGGTTGTCGTCTATCAGGAGCAGGTGATGAAGATTGCCGGGGATCTGGCAAATTATTCCATGGCCGAGGCTGATGATCTCCGAAAGGCCATGGGTAAAAAAATCCCGGAGATTCTGGCCGAACACAGGGAGCGTTTCATGCAGGGAGCTGCGGACAACGGTATCCCACCTGATAAAGCCGGAAAAATATTTTATTTAATGGAAAAATTCGGGGGATATGGATTTAACAAGTCTCACAGCGCCGCATATTCAATGATAGCATATCAAACCGCTTTTCTAAAAGCTCACTTCCCGGTGGAGTTCATGGCGTCATTGCTTACCAGTGAAATGCATTCCACCGATGGTGTTGTAAAATATATTTCCGAATGCAAAAACCACGGTATTGAAATCCTCCCTCCGGATATCAACGAAAGCAACAAGGAATTTACCGTAACCGGATCCAAAATAAGATTCGGACTTGTTGCGGTTAAGAACGTCGGTGAAAGCGCCATCGAAGCTATCGTCGCGGCCAGAAACCAAGGAGGAAAATTTTCTTCGCTTTTTGAATTCTGTGAACGCGTGGATCTGAAAAAGGTTAACAAACGTGTTGTAGAGAGCCTTATTAAATGCGGCGCTTTCGATTCCACCGGAGATTACCGCTCCCGGATGACGGCATCCATGGAGGACATCCTTGATTATGGACAACGGGCTCAGAGAGAAAGATCGGATCCACAGATGGGTTTGTTTGACATGCCGGGAAGCAGTCCGGCCATTAACTTGCCCACCCTGCCCGAAATCGATGAATGGAGTGAAAAACAGCTTTTAGCACTTGAAAAGGAATCTCTGGGTTTCTATATCACCGGACATCCCTTGAGCGGGCATGAAGATATTCTGGAGAAGTTTACCAATGCAAACTCGGCCGAGCTCAAAGAGAGAAAAGATGGAGCAACCATAAGAATCGGTGGAATAGTCAGAAACTTAAAGACCATAAAAACCAAAAAAAAGGGGAGTTTGATGGCCTTTGTTATCCTGGAGGACCTGCATGGATCTGTTGAAGCTACCGTTTTTTCTTCACTTTATGCAAAAGTTCATGACCTTTTAAACCATGACCGTCCAATCCTTATCCAGGGACAGCTGCAAAAGGACGAAAACTCGATAAAGATATTGGCAGACACAATCATATCGATTGATAAGGCTGAAGAGACATGGACTGCAAGTGTCCATTTTAATCTGGACATAACCCGCACGCAAAGAGAGGGGCTTGTTCAATTAAAGGAAATTTTAAAAAGCCATCCGGGTTCCTGCCGAGCATATATTCACCTGCTCAACCCTGGTAAAACAGAAACCATTGTTGCACTGTCTAACTCTATGAAATTAAGGGCCGGTCTGCCGATGACCCATGAGGTTAATCAATTTCTTGGTTATAATGCTGTAGAAACGGATTGCAAGCCTGCTGTGGCACCGGTTAAAACCTAATCCCGATAAACCGGAACCAAAAATATTTGCCACCAAGGCACAAAGACACCAAGGATTTTATTTTGTTATTATTTCTTCGTGCCTTGGTGCCTTAGTGGCAGAATGGAAAAAGTTTTGCCACAAAAAGCACAAAAGGGGAGATTTTTCAAAGGCCTGGAGACATAATTCACAATGAAAGTACCTCTGCTTGATTTAAAAAAACAGTATAAATCGATTAAGGAAGAAATTTTAACGGTTGCCGAGGAAATCTTTGACAGCCAGTATTTTATTCTGGGTCCAAGGGTCGAGGCACTTGAAAAGGATATTGCCGGTTATTGTTCTTCAAAGCATGCCCTGGGAGTGTCATCCGGAACCGACGCCCTCTTGATTTCACTGATGGCAGCGGATATCGCCTCTCAACACACGGTTATAACAACGCCTTATACCTTTTTCGCTACTGCAGGGTCCATATTTCGTACCGGCGCCAGTCCAATCTTTGTCGATATTGACCCTGACACGTATAATATGTCACCTGAACGCCTGGAACGTGTAATCGCTTCCATGACAGACAACGAGTTGGCAAGGATTCGGGCTGTCATACCCGTCCATCTGTATGGCCAATGTGCGGATATGGATCCGATCTTAAAGATTGCCAAGGAATACAATCTTTTTGTTATTGAAGATGCCGCCCAGGCCATCGGAGCGGAATACAGGGGTCAGCGGGCAGGATCAATGGGCGATTTTGGCTGCTTCTCTTTTTTCCCATCCAAAAACCTGGGTGCTTTTGGAGACGGGGGAATGGTCACAACCGATTCGGATGAACTTTATGATAAATTGCGCGTTCTTCGGGTTCATGGTTCCCATCCAAAGTATTATCATAAATTGGCCGGCGGCAACTTCAGATTGGACGCGTTCCAAGCCGCGGTTGTTTCCGTAAAACTGAAACATTTAGACAAATGGACAAAAGCCCGCCAGGAGAACGCACGTAAATACAGAGAACTTTTCGCAAACTCAGGAACAGATGATATGATTAAGCTTCCGGTTGAAAAAGAAGACCGTCACATATACAATCAGTTTGTAATATGCGTAAAGGACAAGAGAGACGAGCTTCGACTGTTTTTAAATGATGTGGGAGTGGGGAGTGAAATTTACTATCCGATTCCCATGCATCTTCAGGAATGTTTTTTGGATCTAAACTACAAAAAGGGTGATTTCCCCGTGGCCGAGCATGCGGCCTTGCATACCCTGGCCCTTCCCATTTATCCTGAGCTTTCGGATGACCAGCTTGCATATGTGGTTGAAAAGATAAAAGCCTTCTTTGAAATTAAAGGATAATTTCAGTTATAATTTTTCAAGAATTCCCTCCATGTCATGAGGGATAGGGGCTTCAAAACAAAGCGTTTTTTGGTTTACCGGGTGGATGAATTCGAGTCGCCAGGCATGGAGCATCTGGCGTGGAACGGATCCAACCAGATCATATGCAGTGCTTTTTCCAGCCTTACGACCCCCGTAGACCGAATCACCGACAACCGGATGTTTGATGGCGGCACAGTGAACTCTGATCTGGTGAGTTCGCCCTGTTTTGAGATCCAGCTCAACCAGGGTGGCCTGGGCAAAACGTTTCCTGACTCGCCAGGTTGTTTCGGCCATGCGACTTTTTCGGCTATGCGTCGACATCTTTTTTCTATCAACAGGATGCCGTCCGATGGGAAGTGAAACCCTGCCTGAATCAGATTCCATCCTGCCATAAACAATGGCCAGGTACTTCTTTTTAATGCTTCTCGATTTAAACTGCAGGGCCAGGTTTTGATGTGCCGCAGAATTTTTAGCAACCACCATCACACCGGAAGTGTCCTTATCCAGTCTGTGCACAATCCCCGGCCTTATTTCTCCGCCGATCCCTTCAAGCCCCGGGCAATGATAAAGAAGTGCATTTACTAAAGTGCCGCTGTAATGGCCCGGTGCGGGGTGAACTACAATTCCCGGTGGTTTGTTTACCACGATAATGTCATCGTCTTCATACAGGATGTCTATCGGAATAGGCTCGGGTTTAAACAATACCGGTTCAGGGGATGGAATAGTACCACAAATCTCATCACCGGTCTTTGCCCGATATCCGGGCTTTTTTGCACCTCCCTGAACCCGAATTTTTCCTTTGCGGATCAGGCTTGCCGCAACGGAACGGGAACAGCCGGAAATGCGGGAGGCAACTAACAGATCCAGGCGTTTTCCCGAATCAGATACATCAACAAGAATTGTAAAGGCACTTTGGTCGTGCATGTTTTAAAAAGCAGGGTTGTTAATCGGAATTATCTGAGTCATCTGCACTTTCAGCTTTTTTGGAAGGGAAAAGCGACTCCATCTCTGAAAGAATTGTCTGTTCATCGGTATTTCTGGCCGTGGAAAGCTCCGTGACCAGCAGGGTTTGGGCAGTATCATAAAGTTTTCGTTCACCAAAGGAAAGATCCTTTGTTAATTTCAGCAAAGAAAGGTCCCGGTAAACTTCGGCCACATCATAAAGCGAACCGGTCTTGATCTTTTCCATGTATTCCCTGTATCTGCGATTCCAGGTCTGGGTCTCACCGGGCGATTCCTCCCTTTTTTTCATGACTTCGTATACTTTGGAAATCTCTTTTTCGTCGATCACATCCCTCAGACCGACTTGTTCAACATTCCATGTGGGAATCATGATCGTCATTTGGTTTTCGAGAATTTTCATCATATAAAAATCATGTTCTTCACCGTTAACGATCTTGCTTTCAATGGAATTAATTTTCCCAACACCATGTGCCGGGTAAACCGCAAGATCCCCGGCTTTAAATTCCCTCACTTTTTGCCGAGATGCTTTTGTTTTTTCGTTATGCTTTTTCATACTCATTTTAACACCGGTCTCTTTGTAATTGGTCGCTTGTCATTCAACAATCTTCAATCTTTAATCGAAAATATTTAATTTTCAATTGATTTCATACCATATATTCAACGAACAATCAATAAAAAAGGACCGACGCAGATTACGCCGGTCCTTTTTTGTTTAAACAAGTTTTATGAATGTTTTATTACAGCAAAAATGGTACCATCAGCAAAGCAACAACATTCAGTATCTTGATCATCGGGTTAATGGCCGGTCCTGCGGTATCCTTGTAAGGATC
>JAUVTO010000036.1 GCA_030601485.1 Desulfobacterales bacterium
CAAATTCCAAATAAATCTCCCTCCGGGTCGGAGGCAAATCTCAAATTCCAAACCGGTTCAAAGCGATTGTTTTTTTGTTTGGGATTTTGAATTTCGGTCATTGAAATTTATTTGTTATTTGGGATTTGTTATTTGGAATTTCCACTAACTCAACTACTCCGTGAACGGATACAAAATTTCTATACCATCAAGTTAGCCGGTCGAGAATTTGCCTAAGGGAGGGGTTCTTGATAAGCGCATTAATACTTGCTTGACGATCTTTGAGTTCAATTAAATTTTTAAAGAATAATTTCAGAATATAGGTGGTACCTTCGAAATTATCCGGAGGAATAAGTTTTGTTTCGCTTCCGAGCTTAAGTTTTTTCAAGTGGCTTTCAAACTCTTTTTCAGCGGCGGTTATAACGGGAAAACGCCGCTGTTTTAAATAGATTCTTATCTTGCGGATCTTTTGATTTCTATCCGGATCTTCGTTAGATAAGATCTTTTGCAACATATCATTTTCTATTACTTTCAGCATAGAAATATCTTCGCGAAGGGAAATCTCTTTTACAAGGGTTAATATTTCCCTTTGTTTATTCAGGCTCAATTTAAGTGTTTCAAAAAGTTTTGCAAAACCATCTCCGGTACCCTGTTGCAGCCTTCCGAGTTCCAAAGCCATGACCAGAGAAATAGTATTTGAAAGAATGCCGCGTTGAACTGATCCGGAAAGATGACAAAGTTCTTTAATTTTTTTTATAATTGATGGATTGCCAGGCAAACCCATGATCGAAAGTTCTTTGCCCAGAGCGCTAAAATCTTTGAAAAATGGGTAAAGCAGGTTAATGGATCTTGATTGTTCGATCAGGTTAAGAGGCCTTTGAAGAGAGTTATCCGCAATAGCGTACGTTATACATTCAAGCTTTTTTGTATCAGAATCGAGCACCTTAACTTCCACATCAGCCCAGTTAAGTCGTCGGCAGGCTTCAATTCTGAGAAAACCGCAAACAATTTTATATCCTGTTTTTTTTTCTAATAATAAAGGAAGGTTTAACATCCCCACATGATCAATAGAATTCATCAAATGATCGACGCTTATTTGGGTTGTAATGCGAAAGGAGTCGTCTTTAGAATCGATCAAAGAAAGCTTTGCGATCTTTTGTTTAAAGCGCATAACTTACGTCGGTAAGTTGATTTAAGGCTTCCAGGTATTTAGTGCGTGTATTGCGGATAACACTTTGGGGAAGCGAAGGCCCCGGCGGCTTTTTGTGCCAGTTTATGGAAATCAGGTAGTCTCTGAGATATTGCTTGTCAAAACTCTTTTGTGCACCATCCGGTTTATACGATTCTCTGGGCCAGAACCTTGATGAATCCGGAGTCAACACTTCATCAATAAGAATTAGGTTGTTTTCGAAAAGGCCGAATTCAAATTTTGTATCAGCAATAATTATGTCCTTTTCATAAGCTAAATCCGCACCCTTTTGGTAAATTGCAAGACTGAGTTTTCTGACCTTTTCTGCAAGAGTTTTTCCAATTTTAGCTATAACTGTATCAAAGTCAATGTTGACGTCATGAAGGCCTATCTCTTCTTTGGTTGACGGCGTAAACAAAGGTTCAGGCAATTTGTCGGATTCTTTCAGATCGTGAGGCAGTTTTATTCCGCATATGTTTCCGGTGGTCTGGTAATCTTTCCAGCCGGACCCGGATATATACCCCCTGACAACACATTCAATGGGAAGCGGTTTTGCTTTTTTAACCACCATGCTTCGGTCGCGTAGAATTTCGGTATACGGGTTACAAACTTCGGGAAAGTCATCAACATTGCCTGAAATCACATGATGGGGCAAAAGAGACTCCATTATTTCAAACCAGAAAAGGGAAATTTGAGTCAAGATTTTCCCCTTTCCCGGAATAGGATCGGGCATGATAACGTCAAACGCGGAAATTCGATCTGTAGCCACCATTAAAAGTTTGTCACCAAGATCGTATATATCCCGTACTTTTCCCCTTTTTACTAAATTTAAATTTTTAAAATCGGTTCTAATTACTGCCTGAGCCATGGATTTTTATCCTTTGGATATAACGCCGATCTTCATTACTGTTCCATGAAAGCTTTGATATATTTTTTCAAAACCTCGAGTTCCGCTTCATCTGTATCAATGAACTCGATTCCGGCTTCAAATCGTTTTTCTCCACATGCCATAGAAGAAACAACCCTCCCTTTGATGTTGATCAAATCGTCTTCCAGACCTATTGCCAACGCCACAGTATGTTTCGGGTCGATTGGAACGTGTGTTTCAAGAAGAATTCCGCCTTGACTCACATTCAAAGTTCTTCCCATTCCCTGCGCTACAGTCTGAACAGTTTCATCAATACAACTATACGATATAAGATTAAGGGCGTTGATTCTTGCATGTTTTCTTCTGTCTTCTGTAGTCATGGTTCTCACCCAATATAGATGAATTTACAAAAGGTGAATTCATCACGTTTAAAGTATTAAGACCTGCCCGGTTTTTTACGGCCGGTGTTTTTTCCAAACTCACAAGCCAACATGGATGTTACTAATATGCAGTTTGCAAGGTGTTCTATAAAATTTTTAACTGTGGACGAAAATTGATTATATTCTTTTTTCAGAATGTCAGGGTCCATCTCGCTAATCTCGAGATCTTTTGATCCGAAAACCGAAGCGGAGTAAGGTTCTTGTCCAATATCAAGAAATGGAACATGGCCAAAAAAATCACCCTGATAAAGATTCGCCAGCGGAACATAACCATTTTCGGTATTCCGGACAATATGAGCTTCACCTTCTGTAATTGTGAATAAACTTTCCACATTCTCACCCTGTGTGAACACCTGAGCTTTGCCGTTGATCAATTCTTCTACTTTAATGTTGTTTAAATGTATATCAACCGCCATATTGGTTACCTGTTTTAACCTTTTATCGAGACTGATTAAAAGGCTTCTGAATTGATTGGACATTCGCATAAAATCGGTGGAAAGTCGTCGCAAATCGAGTACACCGAGCAAAACATTGTTAACCGCCGTGATCGCAGCACTTCGAGTACTCCCCTCTAATAATAAAAATGAGGCAATACTTCCGATAAATGCTCCTTCACCGATTCTGAGCAGTTTTAAAGGGCCCCGGGGGGTTTCTCTAATAATTTCTGCAGTGCCTTCAAGAATGACCCATAACCAACCGCCATGTTTTCCCTCTGCAACGATTTTGTTGCCGGCACGGACCTCTTCTTCATCAACAACGTACGTGTAATCGATAAGCGGTCCTCTGATAATCGGCTGATTTGATAAACTGTCCGAAGGATGGGATGACTTTTTTGTAAATGTTACCGGTCCCAACTGTTCAATCAGTCCATCATCCAGCATTCTTAAGCAGTCAAGAATAATTTGCATACGGCTCTTTTTGATGACATTTTCACCATCAACTTTTTCTTCAATGAATTCAAATTCTCCATCAAGCCATCCAAAAAGTCGATTGACAGCATCAAGACCGGCCAATGATCCGACTGAAGCATTAACAGGGTTGCCGTTGAGAAAATATATTAAACCCGAATCTTGAGCATACCTGCTGGTAATGCGCAAAACACCTGTACTGGCGTTTGAACCGAGGAGTTGCAAGATATCTCCCAGACTTAAAAAATTAAGATTGCCCGCCAGAACAAAATCACCCATGGATCTTCTACCCCGATTTAATTTGTCTTTTAAATGATAATAACGTTAACTTAAGGCATTCCTTTAAGGTTGCACCAACACCGTCACCGGTAATCGCACTGGCTGAAAAAGAGGGGACCTTGAGCTGTCTGTTTAAATCCCTTTCCATCTGCTCTATTGACATTACCGGAACGCCCTGCTCTACAAGATCCCTTTTGTTGTGCTGTATAATAAGTGGAATTTTTAAGATGTTAATGCCGTATTCTTTCAAATTATGCTGCAGATCCTTTAAGGACAGCATGTTTTTCTCACGTCTGACCGCCAGAGAATCAGCAACAAAAATTACCCCGTCCACTCCCTTTAAAACCAGTTTTCTGGTGGATTTATACTGAACCTGACCGGGAACAGTATAAACCTGGACCCTGATTTCAAAGCCTTTTATTTGTCCCAACCCCATGGGAAGAAAATCGAAAAAAAGGGTTCGATCACCCTCTGTGTCAACCGAGACCATCTCGCCGACAACCTGTTTCTTATATGTTTTGTAAATATATTCCATATTAGTGGTTTTTCCGGATCTTCCAGGTCCGTAATATACGATTTTACATTCTATCTCTCTTTTTTTTATTTTAAAAATAGCCATATATAGTCAATCCCAAGCAAAGAATTAAAATGCGTTAAACCAGTCCAATATGATACAAAAAGATATTTTACAAATATTTCTCAAATTATTCAAGGCCTTTCTTGTTTCTTTATACATAACCGTAAGGTTGAATAAAGAACCGGGACAGTGTTTAAAAAAAAAGACCTTACGCTTTTTTTTAAGCAACATCGACAAAATGTTGTCGATGTTGAAATGTCCAATACCCAATGTTCAACTGAAAAATACTTGAAAATTGGATATTGAGAATTCGACATTGGATATTAGTTGTTTTGGTCCCGGCTTGTCCGGTTTTAATTTAATACAATTTTAATATCCACGCAATAATCTCCCCTCAAGGGACCGATTTTAATTTTTTTTACCGATGTAATCAGACCGGAAGCTTTAAATATAGCAGCGGCTGAATAATATTGAATATCATAAATCATATCCCCAACTTTGAAAATATCGATTGACTCTTTGTCCCTGATAGAAATGAGCAGACTGACCACGTTTCCTAATTGAAATCTTACCTTAAATTCAACGACCTGCCCCTTTTGGGGCCCACTATAAACAATTATCCCGATGGAGTTGATATCAAGGGTGTCATCATCTTCGATTTCGGGCCCCTTAACCCGAATCACACCGGTGTCTTCTTTTGGTGCTTTTCTCCTTGGAAGCTTTATTTCAATGCCCTCTTTTTTTAAAGTATTTTCAAGAAAAACATGTAATTTATCCAACTGAATCGTTGAAAATCTATCATCTGATATCCATTGCTCATACTGAGCAACAGCCTCATCCAGTGATGAAAGCGCCATATGACACCTTAGTATGTTTTTGGCAGAAACAATACGCAGCGAATCTTTTTTTATGAGTTCGTTAAATTCTGATATGGCTCTTTTTAACTGGCCGAACTTTGCCAGGGCTATGGCACCGTCAAGAGCTTTTAAATCTTCGTTCTTGTCCGGTGAAAATGAAACCATCTTTTTTATCAGGTCCTGAATTTTTGCAGAGACTTCAGGTTTTTTCGGTGCCATTTCAATCTTGATTATGTCGTTTTTTAAAGCGAGAATTTTTTTTGAGATTCCCTTTATCAGATTTTGTTTTCCCTTTAGCTGTTCATTGCTCCGGATCAGTTTTGTTACATTGTTATATTTTTCCATAGCCTCATTCAACAGGCCCTGGTCATGATAAAGTTCAGCTTCCTGCAATAGTATTTTAATCTTTTTTGTTATATTCATGCTAACCTTCAACCCTGATTATCCATTTTAAAATTTTTATACTGCTTAACCATTCATGTCAATAACAAGAAATAAAAGATTTTTTTTAAATATATTGACAATAACCGATTTTATGTTAACAATTTTTCCTTTTTATTTTCTGGAAACCACTACCAATATAATAATACATCAATAAAAAAGGAGTTTATTATGGACAAAAAAGTTACCGTAGTCGGTGCCGGCAATGTGGGAGCAACCGCAGCTCAGAGACTGGCGGAAAAAGAGTTATGCGATGTGGCCTTGATTGATATCATTGAAGGGTTTCCTCAGGGTAAAGCCCTGGATCTTTCAGAGGCCGCACCTATTGAAAAACATGATGCCCGACTAACCGGTTCAAACGATTATGAAGCTTCAGCAAACTCAGATATCGTTATTATTACCGCCGGCATACCCAGAAAGCCGGGAATGAGCCGGGACGATCTTCTCAATATCAATGCGGGAATCATGAATAGCGTCACCAAAGAGGTCGCAAAACGATCACCTGAAGCCGTAATCATCGTCGTTAGCAATCCTCTTGATGCGATGTGTCACGTTGCATATGAAACCAGCGGTTTTCCTAAAAACAGGGTTATCGGCATGGCCGGGGTGCTCGACTCAGCACGGTTCAGATCTTTTATTGCCATGGAACTCAATGTTTCCGTGGAAAATACAACTGCATTTGTTCTTGGCGGGCATGGCGACACCATGGTTCCATTGCCCCGCTATTCCACTGTAGCAGGCATACCTATTACGGAACTGCTGCCAAAAGAACGAATTGACGCTTTAGTGGAAAGAACCGCCAATGGCGGAGCTGAAATTGTCGGACTTCTTAAAACAGGGAGCGCCTTTTATGCACCGGCCTCGGCCGCAGTGGAAATGGCCGAATCTATTCTCAAAGACAAAAAGAAAATCCTGCCATGTGCCGCATACCTTGAGGGTGAATATGGATTGAACGAACTTTTTATTGGCGTGCCTGTAAAACTCGGAGCAAACGGTGTGGAGGAAATCATTGAAATCACACTCACTTCTGAAGAGAAGGCCGCCCTCGAAAAATCGGCCGACGCGGTCAGAGAGCTCAAGGAAGCCTTGAAAAAACTGGCATAGGCAGAAGGCAGAAAAGTCAGATAACAGAGGTCAGATAACAGAATAAACTCTTCATTAGTACCTAACCCGAACAAACCGGAATAGTTACAAGTGAGCTAAAGTTTGAAGTGAGCTAAAGTAAAGGAGTCGCTACGCTCCGGCTTTTACACAAATTGGCAGTATTCTTTAATTTTAGGCAATTTAGATCACTTTAGGTAATTTGAACTTATTGGAGCTTATTTGAAATTTGGAGGTTGTAGTTTGGAATTTATTTGAGATTTGATGCTTGTGATTTGTTATTTCCGTTTTATTCGGGTTAAGTGCTTCCTTTACTGATTCTGCAATATTACGATTAATTCCGGGCAGTGCGCTAAGTTCTTCGAGTGTTGCTGTCCGGATTTTTTCAATGCTTTTAAAATGCGTTAACAGGGTTGCTTTTCTTTTTTTGCCCACACCCGGAATCGAATCAAGAGCAGAACGGACAAATCGCTTTTCGCGACGCTTACGGTGAAATGATATGGCGAAGCCATGAGATTTGTCCCTTATTCTTTCTAAAAAAAGGAGAGGTTCCCCTCCCCTTCCCATATTTACCGGATTAACCTGACCGGGTTTATAGATCTTATCTTGTGTTTCCCCTTTGCTTTCATTTTTCTTTGCGATGCTGATGATTTGAAATGTTGGCTCCAGTTTCAACGACTCTATTACCGATACCGCAATATTGAGCTGTCCTTTACCACCGTCCACCATCAGAATATCAGGATACGGCTTTGATTTTTCGCCGTTACCATACCGTCTTTTCAGGACTTCAGCCATGCAGGAATAATCGTCTTGTGCGTCAACTGATTTTAGGCTGTACTTTCTGTATAATGATTTGTTCGGCTTACCCTTTTCAAATACAACCATTCCGGCCACAGCCTCTGTACCCGAAATACTGGAAATGTCAAAGCACTCCATTCGCTGGGGTATTTTATCCATTTTCAGTCGTTTCCGCAACTGAATAAGAATCTCCATGTCGGTCGCGGCCGAGGCCCTAAATTCCTTTAAACTGTTTTCTGCGTTCCGGGAGGCCAACTTAACAAGACGGAGTTTTTCACCCCTTTTGGGTCCCAAAATCCTCACTTTTTTCCCCTTAATGCGGCTCAAAAGTTCTTCCAGCAAAGATGCGTCTTCAAGTTGAGTCGGAATAAGGATCTCTTTGGGAACAAAGGGGGTTTTTTCATAATATTGCCGGATAAATGCTTCGATCATTTCCTCCTCGGTGGATATAATCTCTGAAAAATTGAAATTCCTTGTCCCCAATAAAAATCCACTTCGAACAAAAAGAACCGTAATCATAGAATATTCATGAGACCCGGCAATGCCTATTACGTCCCGATCCTTAAAATCATTTGTCACCGCCACTTGTTTTTCAATGATCTGTTCAAGTGCAAACATCTTGTCCCTCAGAACTACTGCCTTTTCATAGTCTTGCTTGTTTGCGGCAGACATCATCTTTTTTTTTGTTTTTTGAATAAGATCGGGGGTTCTTCCCTTTAAAAAGAGGGTTACCTCTTTTACGATTTCGTGGTATCTGTTTTTGTCAACATCAAGACAGCAGGGCGCAAGACATACTCCCATCTGGTAATTAATGCATGGTCGGGACCGGTTTTTAAAATCTTTTACCTTACACTTTCGAAGCTTGAACGTCTTATGGACTATTTTAAGCGTTTTTCGAACCGCAGCAGAAGATGTAAAAGGACCAAAATAGAGATCCCCGTCTTTTTTTATTTTCCTGACAACGGTAAGGTTGGGATATGGATTTGTTACGTTCAGGCGCAAACAAGGATACTGTTTGTCATCTTTTAATATAACATTATAGCGGGGACGGTACCGTTTAATAAGGTTAGATTCAAGAATCAGGGATTCTTTCTCGGTACCTGTGATAATGGTTTCAAAGTTTGATATTTTCTTAACAAGAATTCCTGTTTTTATGTCCGGGTGCAAAAGGCCGGTCCGGGATCCTGAAAAGTATGAGGCCAGTCGCTTTTTCAGGTTCCGAGCTTTACCCACATAAATCACCCTGTCCTCGTCATCCTTCATAACATAGACACCCGGCCCGGAGGTAACCCTATCCAATTTGTCGTGTAAACTTGATGCGGGTTTCGAGTTGTTGGATTGCATGAGTTTCTTAATTGTAAATTTTGTTCATTTTATGGCAAAAAATTTATCCAAGCTAATTAAGTGTGAAGTGACTAAAGTGATCTAAAGTGCCTAAAGTTAAGGAATATTGCCAATTTATATAAAAGCTGGAGCGTAGCAACTCCTCAACTTTAGATCACTTCAAACTTTAGTTCACTTTAGTCACTTTTCCGGTTTATCCGGGTTAGATTACAGTTCAAACACAATCATCTTTTTTAACGCTTTAATCTGATCCCGCAGTTCTGAAGCCCTTTCAAACGCAAGCTCTTTTGCCGCCTGTTCCATTTTTTCTTCCAAATTTTTAATGATGTCATCTAAATTTTCTAAAGAATCGTATGAAGCCACGGCTTCCGACACCCTGTCTTCCGGTTCATCTTTCTGTTCATACATCTCGGCAAATATTGATGTGATATCTTTTTTTATGCTTTCCGGTGTAATTGAATACTTTTTATTATAAGATTTTTGAATCTTCCGTCGCCGGTCAGTCTCATCTATGGCTTGCTTCATGGATCGCGTCACAACATCCGCATACATGATGATCTGGCCCCGGACATTTCTGGAAGCACGGCCGCAGGTTTGTATCAGCGATCTTTTAGAGCGCAGGAAACCCTCCTTGTCTGCATCTAATATGGCCACAAGGGAGACTTCCGGAATATCAAGCCCTTCTCGAAGAAGATTAATACCGATAAGGACGTCAAATTTCCCCTTTCTGAGATCGTAAATAATATCCATCCGTTCCAGGGTGCCGATATCGGCATGAAGATACCGCACCCTTACTCCCAAATCAGAATAATATTCTGTAAGATCTTCAGCCATACGCTTTGTAAGGGTGGTTACCAGAACCCTTTCATCCCTTTTCCGACGTATCAGAATTTCCTCAAAAAGATCATCAACCTGGTTTTCAGCTCTTCTGACATCTATTTGAGGATCAATAAGGCCGGTCGGCCTTACAATCTGCTCTACAAGTTCGTTTTTTGCCTGTTCAATCTCGTAGTCGGCAGGGGTTGCCGATACATAAACCGCCTGTGATGCTTTCGACTCAAATTCTTGGAAGGTCAAGGGCCTGTTATCCAGGGCCGACGGCAACCTGAATCCATATTCAACAAGCGTCTCCTTGCGAGATCTATCCCCCTTATACATTGCTCGAAGCTGAGGAACGGCAATATGACTTTCATCGATAAATACCAAAATATCGTCTGGAAAATAATCGAGAAGAGTGGGTGGGGGTTCACCGGGAGGCCTCTGTGTTAAATGGCGTGAATAGTTCTCGATACCGTTGCAGTATCCAAGCTCCTGCATCATCTCAAGGTCAAAATCCGTTCGTTCTTGGATTCGCTGTGCTTCAATCAGCTTGTTTTCATCTCTGAAATAATCGATCCGTTGCTTTAATTCGACAATAATCGTCTCAGTGGCTCTTTGAAGAACACTTTTTTCAGTAACATAGTGACTGGCGGGATATATGGTAGTCCGTTTCAAGCGTTTTTTAACAATGCCTCTGAGTGGGTCAATTTCTGAAATACCTTCTATCTCATCCCCAAAAAAATCGATGCGGAGTGCCCTGTTTTCTTCATAGGACGGGAAAATCTCAACCCGGTCGCCTCTTACCCGGAATACTCCTCTATGAAAATCCATATCATTCCGCTCGTAATGGATGGTAACCAGATCTGAAATAAGTCTGTCGCGAGCCAGTTCCATATCTTTTTCAATATCAACTCGCATATCCAGATAATCTTCAGGAGCACCCAGTCCGAATATGCACGATACACTGGCCACAACAATCACATCTCTTCGGGACAATACCGACCGCGTTGCAGAATGGCGAAGTTTGTCGATCATCTCGTTGATTGAGGAGTCTTTCTGAATATAGGTGTCGCTTGAAGGAATATATGCTTCAGGCTGATAGTAGTCGTAATAGCTGACGAAATATTCAACAGCATTTTCCGGAAACAGCATTCTGAACTCATTATAAAGCTGGGCGGCAAGGGTTTTGTTTGGGGCAATTACAAGGATCGGTTTCCCAACCTTTGCAATAACGTGTGCCATGGTAAAGGTTTTTCCGGATCCTGTAACCCCCAGGAGAACATGGTGCTTTTTGCCCGCCAAAATCCTTTTGCTCAAGGCGTTGATTGCACTTGACTGATCACCTTTGGGTGTAAAATCTGAGATTAGATTAAAGGAAGGCACGATGTTAGGTATGATATCACTCTTATATAATTAGTAATAGATTGGTTTTTCTGGAACTTTTCCGGTTCATGTACAAACGATTGACGATTGATGATTGATGATTGAATTTTTCCAGAACCAAAATACTTGCCACAAAGTCACTAAGACACAAAGGATATATTTATTATTCTTTCTTAGCGACTTGGTGCCTTAGTGGCAGATACGAATTCATTAATTATTGATCTTCCAAACCGTCCCTTCAGGCCGGTCTTCCAAAATAACATCCATGTCGGCAAGCTGATTCCTGATCTGATCCGCCTTTTCCCAGTTTTTTGCCTTTCTGGCCTGGTCCCGTTCTGTAATCATTTGATCAATAACATCCGGATCAATGGATTTTTGTTCAAGAACCCGAGTCTGTTTTCTTTCAAAATAGACTTTGGGTTGTTCCATAAATATTCCTAATATGCTGCCTATTCTCAGAATGTCGGAATGATCGGATTGGGCGGCTTTTTTTATTTCAGGTGGCACGTGGTTTTTTTTCTGATCCAGCAAGCGATTCATGTTTCGAACCGTGTCAAAAAGGATGCCGATGCCACGGGCGGAATTAAAATCATCATCCATTGCATCGGAAAACCGTTGCCAGCATCCTCCGGGCTCAATGTTTTGATCCGGCTTCAAGCCTATCTTTTTCTCAATACGTTCAAGAAGCGCATAGATCTTATCAAGCCCCATTTTTGCTTCATCTAAGGCTTTGTCCGTGAAATCAATAGGGCTGCGGTAATGATTGGAGAGAAGAAAAAGACGGACAGTTTCAGGATGATAAATTTTTAAAACATCTTTTATCATCAAGAAATTACCCAGCGATTTCGACATTTTTTCCTGATTTATATTTACAAAGCCG
>JAUVTO010000059.1 GCA_030601485.1 Desulfobacterales bacterium
AGACAAACAGATGATTTCCATTCGCACTAAAAAAGGCTACAAACTTAACATTGCCGGCGAACCTTCTCATGAGCTTGAACAATTAGGGAGACCGACCAGCGTAGCTCTTTTGCCGGAAAGGATCCCATTTGTAAAACCCCGTCTGAAAGTTAAAGTGGCCGATCAAGTTAAGGTGGGCTCCCCTGTTTTTGAAGACAAGCGAAATCCGGATCTCGTATTTCTATCACCGGGCGGAGGCAGAATCACTAAAATTGATTTCGGCCCGCGTCGGGTAATTAAAGAAATCGTCGTGGAACTGGATCAAGACGAGGGCTATGAAACTTTTCCGATCTTCAATGAAGCACAGGTTGAAAATATAGAAAGGCAAATGCTTGTAGAAGCGATAATGACCGGAGGACTCTGGCCTTTGTTTAGAGAACTCCCTTTTCGGGACATTGCAGCCCCTGACTCTATTCCTCCGTCTATCATTGTCAGTCTGGATGCAAACGAGCCTTTTCAGCCCATGCCGGAAGTCTATTTAAAGGGGAAAATCGAACTGTTTGAATTTGGAATAAAAATTTTACAAAAATTAACTGAAAAACTTTTCATAAGTACATCTCAGAATCGGTCTTTTATTTTAGATCCATTAAACAGCTATGTGACCCACATCTGTGAAAGAGTTTATCCTGCCGATGATCCGGGAGTGTTGCTCTATCATATCAAAAAAAGTTCCGACGAAAATAGGGCCTGGTATATCAGCGGTCAGGATGTTTTGCTTCTGGCGATGCTCTTTAAAACCGGTAAATACCCTGTGGAAAGAACTGTTGTTATAGGTGGAACCCTGGTCAGGGGGAAAAAGCATCTTCTGACCAGAATGGGTGCCCCTTTGAGTCATCTTACCAAAGGCCATACGGACAAAACAGAAAAAGCCAGATATATTGTGGGCGGAATTTTCAAAGGTTATACCGGCGGCAAAGATTCTTATATGGGGTTTTACGAAACGTCCCTGGTACTGATTCCCGAAGGTGGCGAAAAAGAGTTTTTAGGGTTTGCAAGACCGGGGTTTAAAAAACCCAGCCGATCCAGAGCTTTTTTATCCTTTTTAAATAAATCAGCATTGCCCATGGACTGTAACTGTCATGGTGAAGAACGGGCCTGCATTAATTGCGGATTCTGTGCCCAAGTCTGTCCTGTAGATATTTTGCCCCAGTTTACTTACAAGTGCATACTGGTTGATGAAATAGAGGAAGCCATTGACCACGGCTTGCTGGACTGTGTGGAATGCGGTCTTTGTACCTATGTTTGCCCGTCGAAGCTGGAACTGTGCAATGTTATGAAAAATACAAAAAAAGCATGTTATCTGGAACAGTTGTAATTATGAAGTTTCTAAAGAAGATTTTCGATTCTAAACGAAAGCATTTTGCCCAAGGCGGAAGATTTGAAAAACTCCATCCTATTTTTGAGGCAACCGAAACCTTTTTCTTTATACCGGGCATTGTAACGCAAAACGACGCCCATGTGCGCGACAGCCTCGATCTAAAACGCCTCATGAGCATGGTTATTATAGCTCTAATTCCACCACTTTTCTTCGGCATTTACAATACAGGATTCCAGTCGAATATAGCTTCCGGGCTCCCTGTTACTTTTATAGCGGTTTTCCTCAAAGGGCTCCGGATCGTACTGCCGGTGATTATTGTTTCCTATGTTGTCGGATTTTTATGGGAAATTTTGTTTGCATCCATTAGAAAGCACTCCATCAGTGAAGGCTTCCTGGTTACCGGCCTGTTATTTCCGCTTACTCTTCCACCGACGATTCCGCTCTGGCAGGTCGCCCTCGGCATCTCCTTCGGGGTGGTTATCGGCAAGGAACTCTTCGGTGGAACCGGAAGAAACTTTTTAAATCCAGCATTGACCGGACGGGCGTTTCTGTTTTTTGCCTATCCCATAAAGATGACAGGGGAAACGGTATGGACGGTGGTCAGCAATGTAAATTCTTCAGGAGTTGACACATTCAGCGGGGCGACACCCCTTGCGGTTTCCGCAGTTCAAGGAACCGCTTCCTTTATAGAATCTTTACTGGCCAAAGCGGGGTTTACGTTTCCCAAACTCTTTTTCGGTTTATACCCGGGTAGTATTGGTGGGACTTCAACGCTAATGTGCTTGATCGGGGCGTGCTTGCTGATCTTTACCGGTATAGCAAGTTACAGGATAATGATCGGAGGTGTTCTGGGAGTGCTGGTTGCTGCATATCCGGGATATATTATGAGCCTTGTTTCTGGTAATTCCACCGTGCCGATGCTTGCACTGCATCCGCTTTACCACTTGGTAATGGGCGGGTTTGCCTTTGGGATAACTTACATGGCCACCGATCCGGTTTCTGCGCCCGGAATGAATACCGCAAAATGGATATACGGTTTCGCAATCGGTTTTCTGACGGTATTGATACGCATCTTCAATCCGGCATTTCCCGAGGGGGTCATGCTGGCGATTCTCTTTATGAACCTGTTTTCTCCGCTGCTGGATTATTTTGAAATTAATTTCAGGCTGAAAAAAAGGGTGCCAAATGTCTAGCCATATCAAATCAATTTTATTTGCAGTGGTGTTGAGCATTGTATGCGGCAGCTTGCTGACACTGGCATCCACCGGGCTCAGGGAATATCAACTTAAAAACATCGCCCTTGACAAGCAGAAGAACATTTTAAAGTCTATCGGTCTGATCGAGGATAAAAAAGCACCTTCACTCAAAACAGTTTCCGGATTATACGCGGACTATATAAAAGAGATGTGGATCGATTTTCAAGGGAAGCTCGTTCCAAAAGAAAAAAAAGGTGAAAATGATCTGCCGGTCTATTTTTATGTCAAACAGGAGAAGATACAAGCTTATATTATACCGGTTCATTCCCGGGGGCTGTGGGGAAAAATTGCAGGATATCTGGCCATAAAGAATGACGGGACGACGATTTCAGGGTTCACGGTTTACAGTCATCAGGAAACTCCCGGTCTTGGCGGAGAAATCGAAAAGGATTGGTTTCAGAAAAACTTTGCAGGCAAAAAAATCCTGGATGATAAGGGTAATTTTGTTTCAATTACCATTGCCAAAGGAGCAGTACAAGGGAGGATACCGACAAGTAAACATAAAAACTTTGTGGACGGCATCAGCGGCGCCTCTATGACCGGAAAATTTTTATCTGCCGGCTTAAAACGAACACTTATTGAATATGAACCTCTTTCTGAAAGATTCAGAAAAAATGAAATAAAATGAAGATAACCCGAACCAAAGCCTTTAAAGTATTTTCTAACCCGATCTGGGAAAGAAACCCGATATCAGGTCAAATCCTGGGGATATGTTCTGCTCTTGCGGTAACCGTTCAGTTAAAGACCGCCATTGTCATGGGCCTTGCGCTGACCTTTGTTCTGGCCTGTTCCAATCTGTCGATTTCACTGATGCGCAAGCTGATTCCCAGAAATATTCGTATCATCGTTGAACTCACTATCATTGCAACCCTGGTGATTTTTGCAGACCAGGTTCTCAAAGCTTTTCTTTATGATATCAGCAAGCAGTTATCGGTTTTCGTGGGACTTATTATTACAAACTGCATTATCCTGGCCAGAGCAGAAACATATGCTCTGGGTAATCCCCCGCTTCTTTCCCTGCTCGACGGCATTGGCAACGGATTAGGCTATAGCCAAATTCTGATAACGGTGGCGGTTCTTCGGGAGCTTTTAGGTGCCGGGAAACTTTTTGGATTTCAGGTGATTCCCAATTTTTTTTATGCGGCAGGATATGAAAATATGGGGTTTATGGTTTTAGCGCCCGGCGCTTTCATTGCAATCGGCTTTATTGTGTGGCTCCAGAAAACAGTTTCCAAAGAGTAAGATCCAGGGGTTAAATGGTTCGGCTTTGGATGACCTTGGAAGGAGCTAATATTACAGCATATTGAGTGCCTAAAGTGATCTAAAATGCCTAAAGTGCCTAAAGTTGAGGAAAGCGCTTTCAGCGCAAATCAGTTTTTATTTAAATTGGCATTGCCGAAGGCATAGACATTAACTTTAGCTCACTTTAGCTCACTTCAAACTTTAGGCACTACCAGGTTACTACTTTTACAGGTAGAGCCAATTACTTATAGCCTGGCATAAAGAACCGGGTTTTCAGGACACAACAAGACAATGGAAAACCTCATCAGTATCTTTTTAAATTCTGTCTTTGTCGGCAATATCCTTCTGGCATATTTTTTAGGCATGTGTTCTTTTCTTGCCATTTCCAGCAACATGGAACCTGCTGTAGGATTGGGGTTTGCGGTAACTTTTGTACTTTCCATTACAACGCCGATAAATTGGCTGGTCTATCATTATCTGCTGGCGCCCGGAGCTCTTACCTGGGTCGGATTACCTTCGGTTGATCTTAGCTTTCTAAAATTTATTATCTTTATCGCTGTTATAGCGGGTATAGTTCAGGCTCTGGAAATGATTATCGACAGGTATTCGCCCCCCCTTTATATGGCCCTTGGTGTTTTCCTCCCCTTGATCGCGGTAAACTGTGCAATTCTTGGCACTTCCCTCTTTATGGTGGAACGCGATTATAATTTTATGGAATCTGTTGTTTTTGGGGCGAGTTCAGGCATGGGATGGATGCTTGCCATTGTTACAATGGCGGGGATAAGAAAAAAACTAAGATATGCAGATGTCCCTGAAGGGCTTGAAGGCTTCGGTATAAGCATGATTGTGACCGGCCTTATGGCCATGGCGTTTATGTTGTTTTCAGGAATAACATTATGATTTACATCGTCAGCATTACAGTGTTTGGATCTGTTATCTTCATCCTTGTGGGGATACTTCTGCTGGTGGAAGCCAAAGTGGTGAAAAAGGATGACTGTATTATTATCATCAATGATGACGAGGAAAAAAGCCTGAAGGTCCCGGGAGGAAGTACACTTTTATCCGCTCTTGCCGAAAATGAGATTTTTATCCCAGCGGCCTGTGGCGGCGGAGGTTCATGCGGGACTTGCAAGTGCATGGTGGAAGAAGGTGGAAGAGGTATTTTGCCCACCGAGCTTGCCCACCTTACCCGAAGGGAGAAAAAAGAAAATGTCCGTCTGGCCTGCCAGCTTAAAGTAAAGGAAAATTTAAAGATTCGGGTGCCGGAAGAAATCTTCAATGTAAAAAAATACAACGCCACAATAGTTTTTAACGACAACGTTGCAACTTTTATAAAGGAACTGGTGATACAACTCGACTCTGGTGAAGAACTCGACTTCAAAGCCGGGGCTTATATTCAGATCGATATTCCTGAGCACGAGCTTTCGCTGTTAGAATTCAGGACCAGGGTTGCCGAACGGTTCAGACCGGACTGGGATGCCTTCGATCTCTGGGGGCTGCGTTCAAAAATAGAAGAACCGATTTTCAGGGCCTATTCCGTGGCAAGCCCCCCAAGCGAAAAGAATATCTTAGAATTTACGATCCGGATTGCTACACCCCCGTCCGGGGTTTCAGAAGCACCGCCAGGTGCAGGATCATCCTATATTTTTAACTTGAAACCTGGTGACCGGATTACTTTGAGCGGACCTTATGGAGAATTTTTCGTAAAAGAGACAGAGAGAGAGATGTGCTTTGTCGGAGGCGGTGCCGGCATGGCGCCTTTGAGATGTCACATCCTTCACCAGCTTAACACACTGGAAACAAAACGCAAAACTACTTTTTGGTACGGAGCAAGATCAAAATTGGAACTGTTTTTTGAAAAAGAATTCAGGGACCTGGAAAAGAAATTTGATAATTTTTCATTCTATGTCGCTCTATCCCAGCCAAAACCGGAAAATAACTGGAGCGGGATAACCGGTTATATTCACCAGTATCTGTATGACAATTATCTCAGCAAACATGAAGATCCAACGGAAATTGAATATTATCTTTGCGGTCCGCCCATGATGATCGATGCGATTGAGGATATGCTTGACAGACTTGGAGTTGAACCTGAGATGATAGCCTATGACAAGTTCTAACCCGAAAAATCCGGGTTATTTACAAAAACATCTTGTCAGGTTGCCGCCGTTCGGGGATATATTCATGTGGGATTTTATCACGATTCCATTCTTCTGATACATAAAGGTTGCAGTAACAACTCCCGTATTCTTCAACATCCGGTTCCCGGTACACACATGGGCAGATAATATCTCTGTCATGCTCTCTGTCACCGGAAGCCAGCCGGCATGGACAGGCCATGTAACCGTAACGTTCTTTGTTGTTAATAAGAGCCTCCAACAGGTCATAGACCCGGTCTCTATCCTCGTTAAAATAGTAGCCCTTTGGTTCCTGGGCTTGTTTCAGCATTTTAAAGAGTTTTTCGATTTCCATTAAATTCCCAGAGCCTCCCTTATCTCCTTTTCCTTATACCCCACAATGACTTTCTCACCGATAATAATGGTGGGGAAGGAGCATTTGGGATTGAATTTTTTAATGTCTTCCAATATCGCTTGACGTTCCTCTCCTTCCAGAAGGTCAACGTCAACAAAGTCATACATGACTGCACAATCGCTCAGGAATTTCTTGCTGGATTTGCAGTGGCTGCAGGTGCTTAGAGAATAAATTTTAACCGGTTTATCAGACATAAGGGGGCCTCCCAATTCAAATTTGAACAAACAAATCAACCACCATTAAATGAGTCATGGTTTCAATAAGTTGTATAATTTCTACAAATCATATTTTTAGTATCTATTTGGCCTGTTGAAAATATTGCAATTATTCAATCATACTTAATGGAATGTTACAACAATCTCTTCAAAATTTTTACGCCATTTAGGCAGAGCCAGCTCCATGTCTTTATTGAAATATCCCACAGCCATAAGAAGCGGAATCCAGTAATTATCCGGGATATTGAATTCCTTTCGCACCGCTTCGTGGTCAAATCCGTCCATGGGGTGGGTGTCGAGTCCAAGGTTTTTTGCAGCCAACATCAGCGCCATGGCAAAAAAGCCTGTATTTTTACAGGCAAAGGCCAGCTGTTTCTCTTCACTTTCACCGTAAAGGGATATACGCGCATCTGTGAACCATTGGCGCTGCTCTTCGGTCATGGCACCAGTTTTGATCATCTCCTGGAAATTTTTCTCAACAAACCGGTGGTCTTCTTTCCATCCATCTCGATCAGCCAGCACAATTAGCGTTACTGGTGCTTCGCTGACCTTTGGCTGGTTCCAGGCCAGACTCTGAAGGCGCATTTTCTCTTCATGGTCTCTTAAAACAATCAGGCTCCACGGCTGAAGATTAAAACTTGACGGCACTTTTGCCGCGGTTTCAATAATTGATTTCAATGTTTCATCCGAAACGTCTTTATCCGGATCAAAAAAATTAACAGCACGTCTATTATTTATAACATCGATAAAGTCCATGTTTGCCTCCTTTCATGTTCTGAGACCTTTGCAAAACGCCCCCTTTTGCCCAATCCCGGCGTCAGGCTCAAATTTTAATCCTCAAAATACTCGATGTATTCCTGTGGTTAAAATTTTCGCCTTCCTTGGCCTTGAACCCCGGTTAAATATTAAATACGGATTTAACTGGGCAGGCAAAATTGAACGTTTTTCAAAGGTCTCGTTCTATGACGATTGATCTCTTAATGTTTGCTGTCTCAATTCAGCAGTTCGGTCAACGCAACAGGGTCCGTAACCGGCTGCTTGCATGTTTTGTCTGTACAAACATAAGCTGTCGCCCTGTTATCCATTTTTTTAACAGCTGCGATAAAAGGAAGATAACGGGCCAGCCTGCTACGGATCGTATCATTATCCACCAGCATAACAATTTTACCGGGGATAAAAAGAGAATTTACGGTTTTTAGCATTGAGCGCGTATCTTCTCCATTACGGTCTCCGTCGATTACCACCTCGACCGTTTTTACCTGTGATGTGATCAGGGCAACCAGAAGTTCCGGGGCCGAATCCGGCTGTGAATTAATTCTTGATAGAACGCTTTTTAAAGTTCGTTCGGCGACAGTCGAATATTCCCCTGAATCGGCAAACCTTGCAAGACGCAATGCATTCAAAGCAGCCACCGATCCGGCTGAAGGTGTCACGCTGTCAGTATCCTCCTTGACACGTAAATTAATCTCTTTACCATGTCCCTTGCGGGTCATAAAAAAGCCGCCGTTTTCTCTATCGTAAAACAATTTTATCTGTTCGTCCATGAGTTCAAGAGCCCATTCCAGCCATCCTGGATCGAAATCGGCTTCATAAAGATCAATAAGGCCCTGGATTAAAAAAGCATAGTCACTGGCCATACCGGCAATTTTCCTTTCTCCTTTGCGCCACCGTCTGTGAAGTAGTTTGGTTGCAGAATCATAAAGATTTTTTTGAATAAATTTCGCTGCCCTTCGGGCCGCAATCAGATATCTTTCGTCTTCTAACACCTGATATGCCCTGGACAAAGCGGATATCATAAGGCCATTCCACGAGGTAAGGATTTTGTCGTCCAGGTGTGGCCGGGGTCTGGCGGCTCGAGCCTGTAGAAGTTTTAATTTAGATTCCTTCAGCGTTTGGGCTATGGCATTTTTTGATCTGCTGAATTTATCAGCTGTCTCATCCAGAGAATGGGCGGCAAATAAAATGTTTTTACCTTTAAAATCCCCGTGTGGATCATATTCAACATTTCCTTCCGGCTGCAATCCGTAGTGGTATGAAAATATTTTACCCGGATCAGGACCTAATACGGCATCTATCTCTCTTTGCTCCCAAATGTAGAATGCACCTTCTATCTTCCTTTTATGACTACCATTTGGGCCTGGGTATGCTGGAATACTATCAGCATCTTCAGCCGAATAAAACCCACCATCAGGATGTGTCATATCACGCAGAACATAATCGGCTGTTTCCCTGGCAACCTTTTCAAAAAATTTGTCGCGGGTAATCAGAAAAGCATCCAGATAGTTTTTTAACAGCTGGGCATTGTCATATAGCATCTTTTCAAAATGGGGGGCATGCCATTTAGCGTCTGTGGAATAGCGATGAAACCCTCCTCCCAATTGATCAAAAATTCCGCCTCTTGCCATGGCGCGCAGTGTAAAATCGCTCATTGCAAGGGCGCCATCCCTCTGTTGAACCTGGTTACTACTATTTTTGGAAAAATGATAATAAGCCATTAAAAAGCTCTGGATTGAAGGAGACGGAAACTTGGGTGCCTGGCTGAACCCGCCTAAATTTTTGTCAAATCTTGTGGAAAAAATATTCAGGGCTTTATCCAGCAAATTTATATCGATGGGACCATCGCTTGAAGACCATGATAGATGATTTGTCACAATCCTTGATAGTTCCTGACCGGAAGAGAGCAATTTTTGCTTTTTGGAAGGATCTTTCCAGGCTGTGGCAATAATTTTTAAAAGATCAGGCCATGCCAAAACACCTGACTTTGGTACTGGCGGGAAATATGTGCCGCCGTAAAACGGCTTGAGTTCAGGTGTTAAAAAAACATTCAACGGCCATCCTGCCGATCCGGTTAATGCCGAAACCGCAGTAATATATATTTTATCTAAATCCGGCCGC
>JAUVTO010000182.1 GCA_030601485.1 Desulfobacterales bacterium
CGAATATCAAACCGGTCTTTTCAATCTCTGCTTGTAACAGGGCAAAAATAAGATCCTGTTTTCTCATTCCCGCAGCCCCGTCAATCTTGAAATCTTTGGCCAAAAGGGCCAGCTCGCTAATTTTCTTTTCTTTGAGTTGAACAATGTTCATAATACGGGGATTCCTTTTTGAGAGCGGCCGGGCCGCGTTGAATAAACTCCTGAAATAATTTTATAAATTGTCAACCGGATCCATGTTGGCTTTTGTGGAAGAATATGTATCCATTGAATTAATTTTGAAAGATTAGAAATTCTTTCCAAATGGCGGGATCCAAACAGGAATGTTCTTATTCATCAATTTACAAAATTTTAAAACATGATTTCCTGGCTGTCAAGAACTTTTGATCCTTTTTGCGTTATTTTTAAAAATTTTTCATATAACTGATCAACAGATCTTATGAGTTGCTCCTTTGAACCGTCATTTGATAATACAAATCCTCCACGTTCCACCTTCTCTTGATCCGGCATCTGAACCTTTAAAAGTTCTTCAGCGTCTTCACGGGAGACCTTATCCCGGTCCATCAGCCTTTTAACCCGCAATTTACGAGCGGCACTGACCACGACAACCAGATCGAACTGTTCTTCCATGCCGAGTTCAAAAAGAAGAGGAACCTCTACCACCACAACATGGTCACCTTGTTGTTCCGCTTGAGCCATTTTTTGCTGCATGAGCTTGGATATCTCCGGATGTATGAATCGCTCCAGAGAAAGCCGGGCAGCACTATCGTTTACAATAATATGTCGCAGCATTTGGCGATTCAGCGTGCCGTCACTTAACAATACCTTTGCACCAAAATAATTAAAAATTTTTTCATGAGCCGTTGAGCCCGGAGCCACAGCTTCCATTGCCAGTTTATCGGAACTTATAATTTTTATACCCAACTCTTTCAATCGGTTGCAAACAAAACTCTTGCCGGATCCGGCCCCCCCGGTAACCGCAATTTTAAAAACTTTTTTTATAGTTTCGACCATATCGTATCCGGATAGACACAACCTGAAAATAGTGATACAATTAAAATAGTTGGCTTTGCTCATCCCGCCATGGCGGCAGAACGGCTGATTGATACGATTTAGGATAATCAAAAAGGAATGTAACGTCAAGGAAAGTAAAAAGGTCAATGATTCATTTTAATTCAAATATTTTCTTTCAAACAAAAGGCGCATATATCATCGGCGGCTCGATCAGAGATCTGCTTCTTGACCGAATTCCAACCGACTATGACATTGCAGTCAAGGGAAATCCAAAAAAATTTGCGGAAAAGATGGCCAAAAACATATCGGGCCGCCTGGTTAAGATGGGAAAACCCGGGCAGATGATCATTCGGGTTGTATCGAATGATAATATTTTTGATATAACCTCTTTAAACGGCTCTTTCATAGAAGACGACCTTAAAAAAAGGGATTTTACCATCAACGCCATGGCATATGATCTTTCTTCAGGAGAAATTATCGACTGCCTGGGGGGCCTTCGGGATCTGGCCGATAAAAAAGTTCGTATGGTTTCAGCAGATGTTTTTAAAAAAGATCCGATCCGTTTGATACGGGCCTATAGAATCGGTGCATGCTTGAATTTTGAAATTGAATCACAGACTGCTTCCATTATAAGAGCTTATGCAAAACTGATACAAAACTCAGCCGGTGAACGCATACGGTACGAAATTTTCAAATTGCTCGGCACGTCGAAATCCTATCATTATCTTTCCCAAATGGATGACACCGGTCTTTTAGGTGCCATCTTCCCTGATTTTGATCAGTTAAAAGGATGCTCTCAAAACAGCCATCATCTTTATGACGTGTTTGAACATACAATGAAAGCTTATCACCATCTTGAAACCATACTCAACGATCCGGCCAAGATTCTGCCGGATACTTACATCCAGATCCGGCAATATCTTGATGAAGAAAAAACCGTGCTCCTTAAATATGCAATTCTGCTGCATGACATGGGCAAGCCTTGGGCTAAAACCATAGATAACAGGGGAGAAGTTCATTTCTACGACCATTCGCGGAAAAGTGCCGATCTGGCTCAAAAAATCAGCCAAAAGTTGAGATTTTCCAATCGTGAAAAGCGGTTCATCGATTTTATTATCCGTAACCATTTAAATCCGCTTTTTCTTTTTACGGATATTCAGAAAAAAACGTTAACCCATAAAAGGGTGGCACGTTTTTTTATAAAATGCGGAGACAACGCGCCTGCACTGCTGTTGCATACCCTTGCTGATATCATGGCAAAACGAGACAAGCCAAATCAATTAGACAAGGACTTCATATGGTTTATAAAAGAGATGATTCATCATTTTTTTTATGGTTTTAAACCCAAAATCAAGGAACCGCCGCTGATTACAGGCCGTGATCTTATTCATGAATTCGGGCTTATTCCTTCACCGCTATTCAAAACAATTCTAAACCTTGTGCAAGAAGCAAAATTAACAAATAAAATTAAAAGCCGATCCGAGGCCCTGGAATGGGTAAGGGATTATCTAAAGAGCAAAGCTTTGCAGGGCAAACGCATTTGAATCCCAATACAGGGAGAACGCTCCACGATGGCGTGTATCTCTTTCCAACCGACTGAAACTTGTGCTTAAGCACCCGTAAGCCCGAGCCGTGCCAGAGGTGTTAAGAACAATTCGTCGCTAAATTATCCCATTGAATTTTTTAGTTATAATTTCATTCGGCTCGGGCTAACGCGTGCTAAAGCCCTTCAAACAGTCAGTCGGTTTCCAAGAGAAACACGCTGTCGCTACGCTGCGCCGAAATCAAATGCGTTTACTCTGCTAAGCTTAGAAACATTTGCAAAACGGGTTATTTGGCACCGAGGGTTCAATTCGTTGTTCTATGTAACCTTCCCCATAACCCTGCCGGCATGAATAGAACAGCAAAGATGAGCGCCGCCCCATAGAGGAACTCATGGCCCGCCGGAATCAGGGGATGAAAAATGAACTGATCCAAAGGATAAATAATTAGTGCTGCCAGAGCAGGTCCTGTAATGGTGAACCGGCCTCCGCAAATAGCAAAGATCATGGGTATGGCGGAAAAATGAAGTCCATAGACCAATCCCGGGTTGATATATCGGATCAGATGTGCATAACAGGCACCACTGATCCCGGTGAAAAAGGCACTGAGTATCATGGAGAGCAATCGAAAGCTGTTTGCCTGAATGCCGACGGCTTCGGCAGCGACTTCCTCTTCGCGGATGGCCTCAAGTGCCAGACCAAGATTGGAACGAAATATAAATCCCACCAGGCCCAGCAATACCAGGAAATAAATAACCATAAGATAATAAGAGGCAGTAATACTGGAACAAAAATCGATATGCCATGGACCCAGGTGCAGCGAAGGAAATCCTGGCAGCCCTACCAGTCCCATGGAACCGCGGGTCAGTTCATCCCAGTTGTCGGTAATAACCCTGGGAACTTCTATAAAGGCCAGGGTTGCCAGGGCAAAATAAGCACCCCTCAGGCGTATGCAGATCAGACCCATAATAAGACCGAGGCCTGTGGCTATAAATCCGGCTAAAGGAATGGTGAGCCAGACAGATAGACCCAAATCAAGACTTAAAAGAGCCGAAGCATAGGCACCGGCTCCGAAAAAAGCGGCATGCCCAAGAGAGATCGATCCGCTCACACCCAGAATGTTCCAGGCAAGCGCCAGGGTAGCCAGTAGCAGGGCATGTGTAAAGACTTGCAGAATATAGTCATTGTGCCGGACCAGAACCGGAAGCAGCAACAAGAGGAATAGAGTTATCA
The DNA here is from genome assembly GCA_030601485.1 of Desulfobacterales bacterium. Lineage (GTDB taxonomy): Bacteria > Desulfobacterota > Desulfobacteria > Desulfobacterales > UBA11574 > S5133MH16. The sequence continues at coordinate 3,786 of JAUVTO010000182.1, forward strand.
GAAGAATTACTTTGTCCGGCTTTAAACGCTTATTTAAGCCATATCGAGAATTTTTTGTTTTTGAATTAATCATTGTATTTTCGATAAGATAGATTTCAAGAAAATGTTTTTGGGGCTTTTGATGTGCGATCTCCGAAGAAATTTGTCCTGTGCTACTCCAAGAAACTGGAAATTTGAAATTAGAAACTTGATAACAACCTGAATTGTCATTTCTTTCCCAAGTTTCGAGTTTCCAGTTTCAAGTATCGCACCCCAACTGTCACCTTAATTCATTACCAGGGAGGGTTACAGCAACCCCAAAATGTTTTTCTGTAAGCCTATAGCTCATCGTTTTCCATTTCCAACAATGCCATAAGGCCTGAAAGCCA